>DASQMY010000069.1:0-18637 GCA_035645255.1 Mycobacteriales bacterium | reverse complement strand
GTCTCCGACGAGTCGCTGTCGCGGGCGCTGCTGATGCTGCTGGAGCGGGCCAAGCTGCTCGTCGAGCCGGCCGGCGCAGCCGCGGTCGCTGCGATCATGGACCAGCCGACCCGCTTCGAGCCGCCGATCGTCGCCGTGCTGTCCGGCGGCAACGTCGACCCGCTGCTGCTGCTCCGCGTGATCCGGCACGGGCTCGCGGCGGCGGGGCGCTACCTGTCGTTCCGGCTGCGCATCCCCGACCGGCCCGGCGAGCTCGCCGCGCTCCTCGCGCTGCTCGCCGAGAGCGGCGCCAACGTCCTGGACGTCGAGCACCTGCGCACCGGCGCGCGGCTGCACCTCGACGAGGTCGAGGTCGCGCTGCAGCTCGAGACGCGCGGCACGACGCACTCCGAGGACGTGCTCAGCCGGCTCCGCAAGGCCGGCTACCCGCTGGTCTTCCACTGAGCTTGATGGGCTCGCTCCGCTTCGCCTGGGCTGCGCCGTCGCCGTACCCCACTGGTGTGCGTTTCGGGCCAGGACGCGCCGGGCGCGACCGGCGCGTCGCGTACCAAGCTGCACACCAGTCGGTCGGTCGGGCCGCGTTGCCGGCCGGGTCAGCCCAAGTACGGCTCCACGTCGACGACGGTGAGGTTCATGGTTCCGCCGCGCGGCATCTGGTAGGCGACCACGTCGCCCTTGGCGTGGCCGAGGACGGCCCGCCCGAGCGGCGAGGACGGCGAGTAGATCTGCAGCCCTTCGATCCGGTCCTCGCGCGAGCCGAGCAGGAACTTCTCGTCGTCGTCGTCACCTTCGAAGCGGACTGTCACGACGGTCCCGGCCATCGCCTTGTCGGCCGCGACCGGGGCGGCGCCGACCTTGGCGTCGCGCAGCAGCTGGCCCAGCTGACGGATGCGCGCCTCGAGCTTGCCCTGCTCCTCCTTGGCCGCGTGGTAGCCGCCGTTCTCCTTGAGGTCGCCTTCCTCACGCGCGGCGGCGATCTTCGCGACGACGTTCTCGCGGATCGGCCCTTCCATCTCGGCCAGCTCGGCCTTGAGCCGGTCGTACGCGTCCTGCGTCAGCCAGGTCTGCGCAGCGTCGTCGGTCTCGGTCAACGGTGATGCTCCTCTTTCAGTGGTGCGGACTGGCGCGTAGCTGACGCTAGCACCGAGCCGGGCGAGCAGGACCCGGTGGTACGCCGATCAGCCGGCGGTCGCGAGCCGGCAGGTCGCGACCGCGGCCTGTGACGCCGCGCCGAGCGGAGTCGCCACGACGACGGTCTGGCTCACGATTCGCTGGCCCGGCGCGGCCGGCCCGACCGGCACGCGGATCAGCCGGCCGACGCTGCTGCCCTTCTCGTCGAAGGCGCCGATGTCGCACTCCGCTGTCGCAGCGGGGTCCTTGTCGACCTGGAACGTCACGCGGATCTCCCGCTCGCTGCCGGTCTCGACGACCAGGACGCGCCCCTGCGGCGGCTCAGCCGTGCTCCGCGACCGGAGCACGAGTGCCGCGACGGCACCCGCTCCCGCCAGCAGGACCAGCGCGAGCGCGATCACGAAGACCTTCGCGAGGTCGCGGTCCCGGGCGGGTTCGGTGCGGGTCAACTCGGCGGTCCAGGTCTGCTCGCAGAGAGGCGATGTGCCGTCGCACCAGTATCCCGGGACAATGACCGGGCGCACGAACGGCGAGCGCGACGCACAGCAGGGAGGACCGCATGGCTGCCGTGGCCCGCGACGGCGAGCAGCTCCGGCTGATGGCCGTCCACGCCCACCCCGACGACGAGTCGAGCAAGGGCGCCGCGACGATGGCGCGCTACGTCGCCGAGGGCGTGGACGTGCTCGTGGTCACCTGCACCGGGGGCGAGGCGGGCTCGATCCTCAACCCGGCGATGGACCGCCCGGAGGTGCGCGACAACATCAGCGAGGTTCGCCGCCTGGAGATGGAGCGCGCCATCGAGATCCTCGGCGTGCGGCACCAGTGGCTCGGCTTCATCGACTCGGGTCTGCCGGAGGCGCCGGAGGGGGCCGACCTCCCGCCGCTGGACAACGACTGCTTCGCGATGCAGCCGCTGGAGGTGGCGACCGCGCCGCTCGTCGAGACGATCCGGCGGGAGCGCCCGCACGTGCTACTCACGTACGACGAGAACGGGGGTTACCCGCACCCGGACCACATCATGACCCACCGGATCTCGATGGAGGCGTTCGATGCGGCGGGTGAGGGCCGGCGGTTCCCTGAGGCCGGCGAGCCGTGGCGGCCGCTCAAGATCTACTACCACATGACCTTCTCCAAGGGGCGGGTCATGGCGCTGCACGAGGCGTGCCTCGCGCGCGGCATCGAGTCGCCGTACGCCGAGCGGCTCGAGCACTGGGTCGACCGGCCGGAGGACGCCGCGCGGGTCACGACGCGCGTGCCGTGCGGCGACTACTTCAAGGTGCGCGACGCCGCGCTGATCGCCCACGCCACGCAGGTCGACCCGGAAGGGTTCTGGTTCCGCGTGCCGCTGGAGATCCACCAGGAGGTCTGGCCGACCGAGGACTACCAGCTCGTCCACTCGCACGTCGCGAGCGAGCTGCCCGAGGACGACCTCTTCGCGGGCATCCGGGCGAAGCACTGAGTCGTCGCGCACGGTCGTGGGACCATTCGCGCCGTGAGCTCGTTGGGGCAGACATGACCGGGTACGCCGCGCCGCGCCGCCGCACGCTTGCGTGGCTGGCCGCCGTACTCCCGATGCTGGCGCTGGCCGGCTGCGCCGAGCTGTCGGCGTCCACGACCACCCGCAGCGCGCTGCGCGACGCCGGCTACCAGACCGTCCGCGTCGACGTGCGCACCAACGACGGCACGACCACCGTGGACGCGAGCTGGGCCAGTACCACCTCGGGCACCGAGGCGGTGGCTGGCGAGCTCGACCGCGCGGTCGCGGTGATCTGGGCCGAGTGCCCGATCGAGATCGACGCGCTCGTCGTCACCGCGCGGGTCGACGGCACATCGTCCGCGACGGCCACCACCCGCACCTTCGATCGAGACGAGCTGACCGCGCTGCTCGGCGAGCAGCCGGACGTGCAGTCCTCGCTCGGCCCGAGCCGCGCCACCCTGCTCAGGTGGTCGGCCGGCGGGTTCGTCATCTCCCTGGTGACCACCGCGCTGCTGCTGTGGCTGTTCCGCCGGCGGGCGGACCGGCGCCGCCGGTCCGGCGGTGCGGGCGACCCGTCCGCGCCGGCCTGGCGCGGCGTCCCCGGCTACGCCCCGCCCGCGCCGCCGGGCTGGTCCGGTCCGCAGCCCAACCCCGGAGCTCCACCGGGCTGGTCGGGACCGCGCCCGGGCCCCGGCACGCCGCCGCCGGGCTGGTTCACGCCGCAGCGGGAGCCGGCCGCCGCACCGGGCTCCGCGGCGTACCGCGGACCCGGCGCGCCCGCAGTACCGCCACCGCCGCCACCGCCGCCCGAGCCGCCGGCTCCGGAACCGGCGTACGACATCTGGGCGCGGTGGCCGTCTTGACGCACCTTCCGCCGGCGACCGGCGTGCCGGCCGCCGTGCCGCCGCCGGCGGCGCGGGCGAGGCGGCGGTTCTGGCGCGAGCTGCCGGTGCTCGTCGTGCTGTCGGTCGGGCTCGCGCTGCTGCTGCGGACGTTCGTGGTGCAGGCGTTCTACATACCGTCGGGCAGCATGGAGACGACACTCCACGGGTGCGCAGGCTGCTCGGACAACGACCGGGTCCTGGTGTTCAAGCCCGGCTACCGGTTCGGCGAGCCCGGCCGCGGCGACATCGTCGTCTTCGACGGCCGTGGCAGCTTCACCGGCCCCGGCGAGGAGAAGGACTTCGTCAAGCGGGTCATCGGCGTCGCCGGCGACACGATCAGCTGCTGTGACGCGGAAGACCGGCTGCTGCGCAACGGCGACCCGCTCGACGAGCCGTACCTCCGCGAGCGCACGCAGGAGCCGTTCGACGAGGTGACCGTCCCGGACGGCCAGCTGTGGCTGATGGGCGACAACCGCAACGCCTCCGACGACTCGCGGTCACACGGCCCGGTCCCGGTCGCCCGGGTCATCGGCGAGGCGGTCGTCCGGGTCTGGCCTCCGTCGCGGCTTGGCGGGCTCTGACGGTCACGACCGCTGCCGAGCACGGGCCCCACTAGGTGAGCTTCGTGTCCTGTCCGCGGTAGAAGTTGCGCTCCCAGCGGTGCCGGGCCAGCACCTCGTGCTGCTCGGTGGTGAGCCGACGGCCGTCGCTCGTGGCAGCGTTGCGCTCGACGTTGCGGACCGTCCGCATCCCGGCGATCACAGTCGAGACCGCCGGCGCGTCGAGCACGTAGCGGAGCGCAGTGTCCGCGATCTGGTCGGGCTCGATGCCGAGGTCCGCGACGATCGCGTCGACCCGCTGCTCGACCTCGGCCGGCCGCTCGTCGCGGAAGAAGTCGTTGCGGAAGTCGCCCTCCGGGAACGTGTCGCCGGCCTTGATCCGGCCGGTCAGCCCGCCCTCGTCGAGCGCGACGCGGACGATCACGCCGATGTCGTTCTCCCGGCAGGCGGGGAGCAGCCGTTCCTCGGGCGCCTGGTGGAAGACGTTGTAGATGACCTGGACGGTGTCGACCACGCCGGTGCGGATGAGCGCGAGTGCGTTGTCCGGCTCGTAGTCGTTGATGGAGATGCCGAAGAACCGGAGCTTGCCGTCCTGCTTCAGCGCGTCGATCGTGTCGAGCCAGTCGCCGCGGCCGACCCACTCGTCGCTCCAGACGTGGAACTGCAGCACGTCGAACGACTCGAGGCCCGACTCCCTGAGGCTGGTGTCCACGCTGTCGCGGATGTGCTCGCCGGGGAAGACCTCCATCGGGTCGACCCCGGCGGGTGCGGGCCACTTCCGGTTCTTCGGCGCGACCTTCGTCGCGACGTACAGCTCCTCACCGGACCGGTCGCGCACGACTTGCCCGACGATCCGCTCGCTCTCGGAGTAGGCGCGCGCGGTGTCGATGAAGTTGACGCCCAGGTCGATCGCGCGGTGCAGCGCGTTGACCGACTCGTCGTCCTGCGCGCCGACCCAGCCGCTCCCTGCGCCGCCGATGCCCCAGGCGCCGTAGCCGATCTCCGAGACGTTCAGGCCGGTCCGGCCGAGCTTGCGATACTCCATCGGGTGCGTCTCCTCAGGTCAGTGGTCGGTGTCGCGGGACGTGCGGAGCCGCTTGACCTCGCCGCGGCGCTTCTTGTCGTCGATCCGCCGCTGCACGGCGCGCTGTCCGGGCCGGGTCGGCCGGCGCGCCTTCGGCGGCGGGGCGATGCCGTCGCGGAGCAGCGCGGCCAGCCGCTGCCGCGCCAGCTCGCGGTTCTGCAGCTGGCTGCGCCGGTCGGACGCCGACACCGTCAGCACGGTGTCGACCAGCCGGGTGGCCAGCCGGTCGAGCGCGCGGCTGCGGTAGGGCTCCGGGAGCCCGTCGACGTCGTACGACAGCTCGACCCGCGTGTCGGAGGTGTTGACGTGCTGGCCGCCCGCGCCGCTCGAGCGGGAGAAGCGCCACGACAGCTCGGACTCGGGTACGACGACGCGGCCGCTGATCTGCAGCCCGCCCTCCATCGCCCCTCCTCCTTCGTCGCGCGGTCGCCCGGTTCGTCACGTCGTCAGCTGGCCAGCGTCCCGCCGAAGACCTGCCAGGCCAGCGCGGACTTGGCGACCAGGCTCAGCGTCAGGTAGCTGCGCTCGCCGACGAGGTAGTCCCGCCACCGGCCGACCTGCCGGTACTGGAGCCACTGGACGACGGCGAAGACGTTGAACAACAGGAACAGCGACACGATGATGCCGTAGACGAAGGCCGGCGGCTCGGCGCCCGTCGTGGAGCCCGGCGCGACGATGTAGATCAGGATCGCCAGCCAGGGCACGACGCCGGCGAAGCAGCCGAAGAGGAAAGGCGTCCAGCCGCCGTCGCCGGGCTGGTGGTGCTTCTCCTGCAGCCAGCCGAACAGGATCATCGACGCGTTGACGCCGAACAGCGCGAGCAGCGCCGCCACGTCCGAGATGCCGGTCAGCTGAGCGATCAGCACGATCATCAGTGAGCTGGAGATCGAGTACTCCGTCCACCGGAAGAAGTTGTGGTTGTCGCGGAGCCCGCGGCGATAGCGGTCCTCGAACACCGTCGCGACGAGCACGTGGAAGACCGCCGACACGGCAAGGAAGGCGGCGCAGGCGAGACCGGTCGGTACGTCGAAGAGCGTCACCGGGTCGGCGGGGACGGTGCCGGGCGGACCGGCGAGGTAGGTCCCGGTGACGGGCAGGGCGAAGTCGTTGGCGAGCGCCACGATGAGTGTGGCCTGCACGGCGTGCAGCGCGGCGGCGCCGAGGTTCGTCCGGCGGAGGCGGGCGAGCCTCCCGTCGTCGACGGCGGCCGTTGGACGCGTATCGACCTGCATCGGTGACCTCCGTCGTTTCGCGTGGTCGCCCTGGGACAGGATGGACGCCGGCGCGCTTTCTCGCCTGCCGAGACCAGAGGAGCACCGCATGCCCAACCGGCTCGCCGACCAGACGTCGCCGTACCTCCTGCAGCACCAGGACAACCCGGTCGACTGGTGGCCGTGGTCGCCGGAGGCGTTCGCGGAGGCGGAGCGCCGCGGGGTGCCGATCCTGCTGTCGGTGGGCTACGCGGCCTGTCACTGGTGCCACGTGATGGCGCACGAGTCGTTCGAGGACGACGACACGGCGGCCGTGATGAACGAGCACTTCGTCAACATCAAGGTCGACCGCGAGGAGCGGCCGGACGTCGACGCGGTCTACATGGAGGCCACCCAGGCGATGACCGGCCACGGCGGCTGGCCGATGACGGTCTTCATGACGCCGGACGGCGAGCCGTTCTTCTGCGGCACCTACTTCCCGCCGACCGACCGGCACGGCATGCCGAGCTTCCGCCGGCTGCTGCAGAGCGTGGCGCACGCGTGGGACGTGCAGCGCGAGCAGGTGACCGCGTCGGCGGCCGACATCGTGGAGCGGCTCAGCCAGCGCGGACCGCGGCTCGCGGGCGGGGAGGTCGACGCGGACCTGCTCGACTCGGGTGCGCGGTCGCTCTCGGCGTCGTACGACGGCGTGCGCGGCGGCTTCGGCGGGGCGCCGAAGTTCCCGCCGTCGATGGCGCTGGAGTTCCTGCTGCGGCACGCCGCGCGGACCGGCGCGGAGCGGTCGCTGGAGATGGTCAGGCACACCTGCGAGCGGATGGCGCGCGGCGGCATGTACGACCAGCTGGCGGGCGGCTTCGCCCGCTACTCGGTCGACGCCGACTGGGTCGTGCCGCACTTCGAGAAGATGCTGTACGACAACGCGCTGCTCGCCCGCGTCTACCTGCACCTGTGGCGGGCGACCGGCGACGAGCTGGCCCGCCGGATCGCGCTGGAGACGTGCGACTTCATCGTCCGCGACCTCGGTACGCCGGAGGGCGGCTTCTCCTCCGCGCTCGACGCCGACAGCGAGGGCGAGGAGGGCAAGTTCTACGTCTGGTCGCCCGACGAGCTGGTCGAGCTCCTCGGTGAGGACGACGGCCGCTGGGCCGCGTCGCTGCTCGAGGTGACCGAGGGCGGGACCTTCGAGCACGGTCGCTCGGTGCTGCAGCTGCTCGCCGACCCGGACGACGACGAGCGCTGGTCCGGCGTACGCCGGCGGCTGACCGAGGCGCGCGCGACCCGCATCCCGCCCGGCCGCGACGACAAGGTGGTCGCAGCGTGGAACGGGCTCGCCATCGCCGCGCTCGCCGAATCCGGCACGCTGCTCGACCGGCCCGACCTGGTGGCTGCGGCGTCGCGCGCCGCGGACCTGCTGCTGTCGCTGCACTGGGACGCGGGCGGGCGCCGGCTGCTGCGCACGTCGCGCGAGGGCCGGGCCGGCACGAACGCCGGCGTGCTCGAGGACTATGCCGACTGTGCCGAGGGGCTGCTCGCACTCGGCACGGTGACCGGAGACGCCGACCGGATCACGACGGCCGGGCTGCTGCTGGACGCGGTGCTCGACCGGTTCGGCGACGAGGCCGGCGGCTTCTACGACACGGCCGCGGACGCCGAGGCGCTGGTCCGCCGGCCGCAGGACCCGACCGACAACGCAACCCCGTCCGGGGCGTCGGCGGCGGCGGGTGCGCTGCTCACGTTCGCCGCGCTGACCGGGTCCGCGCGGCACCGCGAGGCGGCCGAGCGGGCGCTCGGCGCGACGGCTCCGATCGTGGCGCAGCACGCGCGGTTCGCCGGCTGGGCCGCTGCGGTCGCGGAGGCGCTGCTCGCCGGTCCGGCCGAGGTCGCGATCGTCGGTGAGCCCGGTGGTGAGGACACGACCACCCTGGAGCGGGTCGCGCGCAGGTCGACGTCGCCGGGCGCGGTGGTCGTGGTCGGCGCGCCGGACGGGGACGCGTCCGCCGTACCGCTGCTGGCGGATCGGCCGATGCGCGACGGCCGGGCGACGGCGTACGTGTGCCGCGGGTTCGTCTGCGCGGCGCCGGTCACCGAGCCGGCCGACCTCGAGCGGCAGCTCGCCGGCGGCTGAGCGGCCGTCAGCCGACCTCGCCGAGCCGGCGCTCCAGGTAGCTCCGCTCCGCGTCGTGGGTCACCAGGGCGAGCGCGGCCCGGTAGGCCGCAGCCGCCTCGGCGCGCCGGCCCGCCCGGCGCAGCAGGTCGGCCCGCGTCGCGGGCAGGTAGTGGTTGCCGTCGACCTGGCCGGAGCGCTCGAGGTCCTGCAGCAGCCGGAGGCCGTGGTCCGGGCCGTCCGCCATGCCGACCGCGATGGCGCGGCTGAGCTCGACGTACGGCGACGGCGTTGCGGCCGCCAGCCGGGCGTAGATCGACGCGATGCACGGTCAGTCGGTGTCCTCTGCGGTGCGTGCGGTGGAGTGCAGAGCGGCGACCTGGGCCTGCAGCACGTAAGAGCCGGGCGCGGCCGTCAGCTGCATTGCCCGGCGAAGCACCTCGACGCCCTCGGCCACCCGCTCGTGGTCCCAGCTGCGGGGGTCCTGCTCCTCGAGCGGCACGAGCCGGCCGGCGTCGTCGACGCGGCCTCGCCGCCGCGCGTCGTGGAGAAGCTCCAGTGCCAGCAGCCCGAGGACCTCGGAGTCGTCCGGCATCAGCGCCGCGAGCGTCCGCCCCAGGCGGATCGCCTCGCCGGACAACGGCTCGCGCACGACGTCCGGGCCGGCACTCGCGGCGTACCCCTCGGTGAACAGCAGCTAGAGCACGGCGAGCACGCCGTCGACGCGTTCGGGCAGCGCGTCGCCGGTCGGGACCCGGTAGGGGATGCCGGCGTGCGAGATCTTGTGGCGGGCGCGGACGAGTCGCTTCTCCATCGCCTGCTCCGACGCTCCGAACGCGCGCGCTATCTCGGCGACGGTCAGCCGCAGAGCGTCCGCAGCGTCAGCGCGACCCGCGCGTCGAGCGCCAGCGCCGGGTGGCAGCAGATCAGCCGCAGCCGGTCGTCGGGGATGGCGCCGTCGTCGTCCCGGCCGCCGCCCGCGCCGAGCTGCTCGAGCTCCTGCATCACGGCGACCTCCTTCAGCTTGCGAGCCTCGGCTGGGGACCGGCGCAGCCGGTCCAGTGCGCAGTTGCGGGCGGTCGTGGTGAGCCAGGCGCCCGGCCGCCGAGGTACGCCGTCGCGCGGCCAGCTCCGCCGCCGAGATGAACGCCTCCTGGGCGCAGTCCTCGGCCAGCGACCAGTCGTGGGTGACGCGGATCAGCGTGGCCACGACGCGGCCCCACTCCTCGGTGAACGCCGACGCCAGCGCCACGCGCACCGCTGCCGAGTCGTCGTCGGCAGCGGGCGGCGCGGCGGCTACGTCTGGTTCCACAGCGGCCGGATCTCGACGGCGCTGGACCGGGCGCACGGGTGTTTGGCGGCGATCTCGATCGCCTCGTCCAGGTCGGCGGCCTCGATCACGTCGAAGCCGGCGACCTGCTCCTGCACCTCGGCGTAGGGGCCGTGCGTCCAGAGCGCCTTGCCGTCGCGGATGCGCACGGTCCTCGCCTCCGCCTTCGGCCGCAGTCGGTCGCCGTACCGAAGCACGTCGCGCGGCAGCATCTCGTCCAGCCACGCGGTCGGGGCGCCGGACTCGCTCGGGTCAGCGGGCGGGGCATCGGGCACCTCGGCCATCAGCAGCAGGTACTCCATCGTGTCCTCCTCAGGTCAGTGTCAGGTGTCGACTGGCCGCGGCCGTCGCCGGCTGCTGCGAGGTCAGAACGGCCAGACCTCGCGGATCTCCGTCGCGCCGAAGGACGTCGCGCGCATCCACTCGGCGAGGTCCATGACGTTGTCGATGCCGTCGGCGTCGATCAGGCAGACGCCGGCGACGTACTCCTTGAACTCGGCGAACGGCCCGTCGGTGACGATCGTCCGGCCGTCGCGGACGCGGACCGTTCGTCGCGACCGGCGGGTCCTCCAGTCGCGCCGCGTCGACCCACATCCCGCGTCGCTTCACCTCGTCGATCCACGCGGTCGGGTCGGCTTCCTCGGGCGTCGGGTCGGCGCCCGGCGTGACGCGGACCAGTAGTGCGTACCTCATGCGAACTCCTGTGGCCACGGCCGTCGGCGGCCGGTTGCCCCGTCGACGAACGCCGTCGCGCCGCGAGGACAGGTCTCGCCGATCTTTCTTCGTCGGCTCGCAGTGTCCGGGTTCGCGCTCATCGACACGGTGCCTGCCGACCTGCGCCGCCCGGTCAGTGACCGCACGCGCCCTCCGGCGCGCCCGATCGCCCCTTACGTACGGCGGCGGGAATGCCAGCAGGTTTGCCGCGGTTCTGCAGTGGTGTAATCATGTAAGCAACGGCACAGCAACGAAGGAGCTCTCACATGAGACACCACAATCAGCAGTTCCCAGGCGGACCCGGGTGGGGATCCGAGCGACACGGCGGGTTCCAGCGGCACCGCGGGTTCGGGCCGGGCGGTCGCGGGGGCGGGGGCAAGCGCGGCGCCGACGCGCCGGACATCAGCGAGGACGAGGTCCGCGGCTGGCTCGCGGGGCGGCTTCCCGAGGGGTGGTTCACCGGCGCGCCGGAGATCACTGTCGACCGCGAGGAGATCCTCGTCGTCGGCCCGCTCGCCGAGCCGGAGGTCGGAGACACCACCGACGCGGCGCGCGCGGCGGCCGCCCGCGGCCGGATCAAGCAGTTCCGCGAGGACACCCGCGACACGCGCATGCAGATCGCCGCCGAGACCGAGCGCCGCTACGGCCGGACGGTGTCGTGGGGCGCGTCCATCGGCGAGCACCGCGAGCACTTCACCACCGTCAGCGTGCCGGTGATGACCCGGCTCCGCCAGGACGAGCGCGCGGTCCTCGACACGCTGGTCGACGCTGGCGTGGCTCGCAGCCGCAGCCACGCACTCGCCTGGTGCGTACGTCTCGTCGCCCAGCACCAGGGCGACTGGATCGGCGAGCTGCGCGACGCACTCGTCGCCGTCGACCGGGCGCGGGCAGCCGGCCCCGAGGTCTGACCCACGCCGCGCCGTACCGGCTGACCGAGCGCAACCCGCGCGCCCGTGTCACGCCCATCCCGAAGATGGACCGACCAACTAGCGGGCTGGATCGCTAGATGGAGCGTCCATCTTGGGCCGTTGGCTGGCACGCCACCGACGGGCGCGGCCCGCGGCGGGCCGAACGGCGCCGAGGCGGCGGCGAGGCGGGCGAGTTAACCGGCAGGAAATGAAGCCGCAACGGTCGGGAAACCGCGGCTCCGCACGATGGACGGGACCGCACCGCGCCGTCCCGAGGAGAACCGCCCGTGAGCTGCAAAGCCGAGTACATCTGGGTCGATGGCACCGAGCCCACCGCGAAGCTGCGGTCCAAGACCAGGATCCTTCCCGACGGCGCGGAGCTCCCGATCTGGGGCTTCGACGGCTCCAGCACCAACCAGGCCGAGGGCTCGGCGTCGGACTGCGTGCTCAAGCCGGTCTTCACCTGTCCCGACCCGATCCGCGGCGGCGACAACGTCCTCGTGATGTGCGAGGTGCTGCTGACCGACATGACGCCGCACCCGACCAACACGCGGCACCTGCTCACCTCGGTCGCCGAGCAGTTCGCGGCGCAGGAGCCGATCTTCGGCATCGAGCAGGAGTACACGTTCTTCGACGGCCACCGGCCGCTCGGCTTCCCCGCCACCGGCTTCCCGGCGCCGCAGGGCGGCTACTACTGCGGCGTCGGCGCGGACGAGATCTTCGGCCGCGAGATCGTCGAGAAGCACCTAGACCACTGCCTCACAGCCGGCCTGGCGATCTGCGGCATCAACGCCGAGGTCATGCCCGGTCAGTGGGAGTTCCAGATCGGGCCGGTCGACCCGATCACCGCCGCCGATCACCTCTGGGTGGCCCGCTGGCTGCTCTACCGCACCGCGGAGGAGTTCAACGTCAGCGCGACGCTCGACCCGAAGCCGGTCCCCGGCGACTGGAACGGCGCCGGCGCGCACACCAACTTCTCGACCAAGGCGATGCGCGAGGGCTACGACGCCATCATCACCGCCTGCGAAGGGCTCGGTGAGCACCTGCTCGAGCACGTGCACAACTACGGCGCCGGCATCGAGGCGCGGCTCACCGGCCGGCACGAGACCGCTCCGTGGGACAAGTTCTCCTACGGCGTCTCGGACCGCGGCGCGTCGGTCCGCATCCCGTGGCAGGTGGCGGTCGACCAGAGGGGCTACATCGAGGACCGCCGCCCCAACGCCAATTCCGACCCGTACGTCGTGACCCGCCTGATCACCAGCAGCTGCTGCTCGGCACTGGAGAAGGCCGGCCAGGTCTAGCGCCACCGGCACCACCCCACGAACCGGACGGTGCGCACCAGCGCACCGCCGGTTCGTCGTCTGCGCTACCGGCGCCGCGCCGTCGTACGCCGGCAGTCGCCCGAGCGGGTCGGGTCGGGCGCCGACCGCAATGCTGTCCGGGTTCAATCGGCGCCCCACCCTGATCCGGGACAGCCGCGGAAAGCGGTTGTCTGTGACACGATCCCCGCTGGTACCGCTTCCAGGGTGTCACAGGGGACCGGCGAGGGCACTACACTCGGCGCACGCCCCGGCAAGCCGAGCGGGTTCCCGCAACGACGCGGGGCCCGGCTGCTGGGTTCCGCAAACGGCACCGACGCGGCGTACGGCGCGGTGACCGCCGAGTGCATGGAAGGACTCGACAATGACGTCGATCCCCGGACTGACGGATGCGCCGACGAACCACCAGCGACTGGTGTCCTGGGTCAGCGAGATCGCCCAGCTGACCCAGCCCGACCGCGTCGAGTGGTGCGACGGGTCGGCGGAGGAGTGGGACCGGCTCACCGCGCTGCTCGTCGACAAGGGCACGCTGACCCGGCTCAACCCGGCCAAGCACCCCAACAGTTTCTACGCCGCGTCCGACCCGACCGACGTCGCCCGGGTGGAGGACCGCACCTTCGTCTGCCCGGAGCGCGCGGAGGACGCCGGTCCCAACAACAACTGGGTCGATCCGCAGGAGATGCGCGGCACGCTCAAGGGCGTGTTCGCCGGCTGCATGCGCGGCCGGACCATGTACGTCGTGCCGTTCTGCATGGGGCCGCTCGGCTCGCGGATCTCCCAGCTCGGTGTCGAGCTGACCGACTCGGCGTACGTCGTCGTCTCAATGCGGATCATGACCCGGATGGGTCAGGCCGCCCTGGACCAGCTCGGCGACGACGGGTTCTTCGTCCCGGCCGTGCACTCGGTGGGCGCTCCGCTGGAGGACCCCGCGCACGACGTCACTTGGCCGTGCAGCGACACCAAGTACATCGTGCACTTCCCGGAGACCCGCGAGATCTGGAGCTACGGCTCGGGCTACGGCGGCAACGCGCTGCTCGGCAAGAAGTGCTTCGCGCTGCGCATCGCGAGCGTCATGGCCCGCGACGACGGCTGGCTCGCCGAGCACATGCTGATCCTCAAGCTGACGCCGCCGGCCGGTCAGCCGCGCTACATCACAGCCGCGTTCCCGAGTGCGTGCGGCAAGACCAACCTGGCGATGCTGGTGCCGAGCATGCCCGGCTGGCAGGTCGAGACGGTCGGCGACGACATCGCCTGGATGCGGTTCGGCGACGACGGCCGGCTCTACGCGATCAACCCGGAGGCCGGGTTCTTCGGCGTCGCGCCGGGCACCGGCTCGCACACCAACCCCAACGCGATCGACGCGCTCAGCGGCAACTGCATCTTCACCAACGTCGCGCGCACCGACGACGGCGACGTCTGGTGGGAGGGCCTCACCGAGACCCCGCCCGCGCACCTGATCGACTGGAAGGGCCGCGACTGGACGCCCGACAGCCCCGAGCCGGCCGCGCACCCGAACTCGCGCTTCACCGTCCCGGCCGCGCAGTGCCCGACCATCGCGGCCGAGTGGGAGGACCCGCGCGGCGTGCCGATCTCGGCGATCCTCTTCGGCGGGCGGCGGGCGACCGCCGTACCGCTGGTCACCGAGTCGCGGGACTGGCAGCACGGGGTGTTCATGGGCGCGACGGTGTCGTCCGAGACGACCGCCGCCGCCGCCGGCGCGACCGGCAAGCTGCGCCGCGACCCGTTCGCGATACTGCCGTTCTGCGGCTACAACATGGGCGACTACTTCGCGCACTGGTTGTCGCTGCAGCAGGCGACCACCGCCGACAAGCTGCCGCGCATCTACTACGTCAACTGGTTCCGCAAGACGGCCGACGGCCGGTGGCTGTGGCCGGGGTTCGGCGACAACAGCCGGGTGCTCAAGTGGATCATCGAGCGGCTGGACGGTACGGCGGACGGCGTCGACACGCCGATCGGGGTCGTGCCGACGCGGGAGTCGCTCGACACCGCCGGGCTGGACGTCTCGGCCGATGATCTCGACGTCCTGCTCTCGGTCGACGGGGAGACCTGGCGGCGCGAGGCGGACCTGATCCCCGAGCACTTCGAGCAGTTCGGCGAGCACCTGCCGAAGGAGCTGTGGGCCGAGCTGGCCGGGCTCCGGGAGCAGCTCGGCACCTCCTGAACCGTAGTGCCGGGGGATTGCGGGTTACCCTCTACCGCGTCGGGCGCCTCCGCCTGCGCCCCGCCGTACGACCCCCCGGAGCCGAACACCATGGGACCTCGCACCCGGCTGGTGCTGTCGAGCGCGCTGATGCTGTTCCTCGAGCTCGCGCTCATCCGGTGGACCGCGTCGAACGTCGTGCACCTCGGCTACTTCTCCAACTTCGTGCTGCTCGGGTCGTTCCTCGGCATCGGCCTGGGCTTCCTGCGCGCCGGCCGCAGCACCCGCGCACCCCTGTACTTCCCGATCCTGCTCGCCGTGCTGGTCGGCTTCGTGTTCGCGTTCCCGGTAAACGTGCAGCGCGAGGGCAGCGACCTGATCTTCTTCACCGCCCTCTACACGGACGGGCCGCCCGCCTGGGTCGCGCTGCCGATCGTCTTCATCTGCGTGGCCGCGATCCTCGCCGGCCCGGGCGAGATGGTCGGCCGCTGCTTCCTCGAGCTGCCGCGGCTGGAGGCCTACCGGCTCGACCTGGTCGGCAGCCTGATCGGCATCGTCGGCTTCACCGTGCTGTCGTTCCTCCGGGCGCCGTCCGTCGCGTGGGGCGTCATCGTCGCGATCCTCATCATCGCGCTGCTCTTCAAGCCCAAGCCCGTGCACGTCGCCGCACTCGTGGTGCCGATGGTCGCGCTGGTCGGGATGCTGACCGCCGAGTCGATCACCGAGAACATCAGCTGGTCGCCGTACTACAAGATCCTCGCCGCTGAGCACGAGCAGTTCCCGGGGGTCTTCACCGTCACGGTGAACGGCGTGCCGCACCAGGCGGCGATGGACGCGGAGCGCAAGGCGGCCAGCGAGGCGCAGTACGACCTGCCCTACCAGCGGATCGGCGACCGCAAGCCGGGCAGCGTGCTCATCGTCGGCGCCGGCACCGGCACCGACGTAGCGCTGGCGCTGTCCCGCGGCGCGACCAAGGTGCACGCGGTGGAGATCGACCCGCGGCTGCAGGAGATCGGCAAGGAGATCCACCCCAACAAGCCGTACGACGACCCGCGCGTCGAGGTGTCGATCGACGACGGCCGCGCGTTCCTCAGCCGCACCGACGACAAGTACGACCTCGTCATCTTCGCGCTCCCCGACTCGCTGACGCTGGTCGCCGGCGCCAGCTCGCTGCGGCTGGAGAGCTACCTGTTCACCACCGAGGCCCTCGAGTCGGTGCGCGACCACCTCAACCCGGGCGGCGCGTTCGCCATGTACAACTACTACCGCGAGCCGTGGCTGATCGACCGGCTGGCCGGCACCGCGGCCGCGGCGTTCGATCACCCGGTGTGCGTCGACACCGGCCGCAGCAACGACGCCGTCATCACGGCCGGGCTCACCGAGGCCGACCAGCACTGCGGCAGCGCAGCCAACGCGCGGATCTCCGCCGGCGCCACCTCCGGGCTGGCCAGCGACGACCACCCGTTCCTCTACCTGTTCAAGCGCAGCATCCCGTCGTTCTACCTGGTGACGCTGCTCGGCATCCTGCTGATGAGCCTGGTGTCGGTCCGGGCGGTCGGCGGGCCGGTCAAGCGGATGCGGCCGTACGGCGACCTGTTCTTCCTCGGGGCGGCGTTCCTGCTCCTGGAGACCCGCGCGGTGACCGGGTTCGCGCTGCTGTTCGGGACTACCTGGGTGGTCAACGCGCTGGTCTTCGCCGGCGTGCTGATCGTCGTGCTCCTCGCGGTGATCGCGACCGAGCGATGGCGCACGCCGCCGCTCAAGGTCGTCTACGCGATGCTGGCCGCGTCGCTGCTGCTGGCTGCGGCCATCCCACCGGACCTGCTCCTGGAGCTCAACGTCCCGCTCCGCCTGCTGGCCGCGGTGTCGCTGGCGTTCGCGCCGATCTTCCTGGCCAACCTGGTCTTCGCGAAGCGGTTCGCCGAGACGCACGACGGCCCGGCGGCGTTCGGCGCCAACCTGCTCGGCGCGATGCTCGGCGGCGCGCTCGAGTACGTCTCGCTGATCACCGGCTACCAGGCGCTGCTGCTGCTCGCCGGTGTGCTGTACGGCGTGTCGTTCCTGCTGCTGCCGCGTGGGTCGCGCGCGCAGGCGGCCGAGCCCCGGGTGGCGGTTACGGCGTCCTGACCGTTACGTAAGGGTACGGCGCGGGCACACCGTCGGTACGGCTACGACGGGAGACCTCGCATGTTCCTGTTCTTCGGCATCTCTCCGAAGACCAAGCACCACGGCTTCGTCCGGCAGCAGTGCCAGGTGCACCGCGGTGAGTCATGGATGGAGCTGGTCTCGCAGCGGTCGTGGTTCAACCTGTTCTTCTTCCTCAAGCTGTTCCCGATCGGCCGCGGCCACCACCTGCTGACCTGCAGCGAGTGCGGTGCGACGTTCGAGCTGGAGGAGCACGAGGCGGTCGAGATGGCGCGCACCGCCCGCACCGACGTCGACGTGCCGCAGCGCGGCGGGCTGTTCGGCGGGTTCCCGTTCGGCGGGTTCTTCGGCGGTGGCGACCCCTACGCAGGGCAGCAGCAGCGCGGCGGCCACCAGCAGGACCAGTACGCGCCGGACCAGTACACCGCCGACCCGTACCCGCAGGACCAGTACCGGACGGAGCCGTACCCGAGCGACCGACCCGCCGGCCAGTTCGCGGACGCGCCGTACGCCGACGCGCCGTACGCCGAGCCGGCCAAGAGCGACGAGCCGCCGGTCCGCGTGCAGTCCCGCCGCCTCGACCGCGGCGCCTGACCGGCGAGCGGGCCCCAGGTTCACGCCCCGCGGGACCGGGAGCACAATCGCCTGATGGCGACCTTGACCTGCGTCGACGCCTCGACGCTCGACGTACAGCCGGTGATGGTCGTCGACCGCGACGCTGTCCCCTATGAGCTGACCCTGCGGATGACGCGGGACGGCGCGCCGTTCGGCGCCGTCGGCGAGCGGTGCGGCTTCTTCCTCGCCGCCACGGCGGGTCGCCTGCGGGCGGCGGCGGACGAGACGATCGACCGGCAGCCGCGCTGGGCCGACGAGGACGACCGCTTCCCGGCGTCCAGCGCGGAGGGCGGCGTGCGGGCGTGGGCGGCGGACAGCGGCCTCGACGCCGACCAGACGTGGGCGGCGCTGCAGCGCTACCTGCCGCGCGAGCGCGACCTGTTCGCGTTCCGCACGCGCGACCCCGACGACCTGGCGACGATCGGCGAGCTGCGCTGTTCGGTCCGGACGCAGCGGACGTGGGAGGCCGGCGAGGGGGTGGCCGGCGGTGGCGGCCAGTGGCGGCTCGCCCGCCGAGCGGTCGTCGAGGCGTGGGGCGACGAGGGCGCCGGCGTACGCGCGGTCGTCGGCGCCGTCGACCTGCGCCGCTGGGTCACCGCCCTGCTCGACGAGGCGGCGGCGATGGGCTGCTCGTACGACGCAGTGGAGCCGAGCGGACTGCTGCGGCGGCCGGCCGGCTGAGTCCCCGGTCCTGCGGCCGGCCGGTCGACTCCGCGGTAGCGTGCGGGTGCCGGACATCCAACGCAGAGTGGAGGCGCGAGATCGACATGCAGCTGCGCGGCCCGCTCTACCGGATCTACGAGCAGCGCCTCGCCCGATCCCTGCACGGCGCACCGGTCCCGCGGCACGTCGGCGTCATCGTCGACGGCAACCGCCGTTGGGCGAAGTCGGTGGGCGCGACGTCCGCGCACGGACACCGCAAGGGCGCCGACAAGATCGTCGAGCTGCTCCGCTGGTGCGAGGAGGCCGGCGTCGAGGTCGTCACGCTGTGGCT
>DASQMY010000068.1:0-17378 GCA_035645255.1 Mycobacteriales bacterium | reverse complement strand
AAACCGTGAACGATGTCCCGGGACACCTGTGAACGGTGTCCCGAGACATCACATTGGTGGGCGCGGCAGGGTTCGAACCTGCGACCACCCGGGTGTAAACCGGGTGCTCTTCCGCTGAGCTACACGCCCTCGAAGGTGCCGGACAGAGTGTAGGGGACGCCGCAGGCGGGCCGGCGGTCGGCCCCGGCACGCTCTTCACAGCAGGTCCCTGGTCCGAATGGGCCAGGTCTAATGGTCAGTTCGGGCCATTTCTCCGGGCGGGTGTCGGCCGATGGACAAAGAAGACGTCGACGCCGTAACCCCGGGTCGGCGCGGGGGACCCACCTGCACGGCCGGGACAGGAGCGACGATGTCGATCGCGAGCGCACGGAGCGAGGACACTGTCCAGCAGCGTGTCGACCTCCTGATCGACGTCGCGACCGCGCCGGGCCTGGCGAGCGGGCTGACGGCGGTCCTGGACGACGTCGCCCAGCGGGGCGGCTTTGCCGCGGGCCGCGTGTGGACCCGCGAGGAGACCGGTCCGCTGGGCTGCGTCGGCAGCTGGCTGGCCGAGCGCGCGGACGCCGGTGCGGCACCCGGCCGGGTCGGGCGGCTCCGCACCACAGGCACGACCGCGCTCGACGCCGCCTGGGACTCGGGCGTCGTGCGCCTCGTCGACCGCACCGACCTGCCACCGCTGGCACCGGAGCCGTCCGTCGCCGGCTGGTCGCCCACCGAGACAGTCCTCGTGCCGCTGGCCGACGCGGCCGGCACGCTCGCCGTGCTCGAGCTCGTCTCGGCCGGCGACCCTGCCCCGGAGCACCTGGTCACCGAGGCGGCCGAGCGGGCCGCCGAGCTGCTCCCCCTCCTGCGCCAGCTCGGTACGACGGACGCGCTGCGGGAGGCGGAGAACCAGTTCCGCACCATCGCGCAGTTCGCGCCCGACGCCATCATCAGCATCGACAGCCAGAGCGTCGTGCAGTTCTGGAATCGCGGGGCGGGGTCGGTCTTCGGCCATGCGGAGGAGGAGATGTCCGGCCGGCTGCTGAGCACCGTGCTCCCGGACTGGGACGCGCAGGCGCCGTACCTGCTCCGCGCCTTCGCGGTCACCGCCAACCGTCGCCGACTCTCCGCGCAGACCGTCGAGTTCGAGGGCCTGAACGCCGACGGCCGCATGCTCGCGGTCGAGCTGTCGCTGGCGTCGTGGCAGACGCGTGACGGCTCGCGCACCACGCTGATCGCCCGCGACATCAGTCAGCGCAAGGCGGTCGAGGCGCAGCTGCGCCGCAGCGAGGTCAGGTTCCGCAGCGCGTTCGACAACGCGCCCATCGGACTCGTCATGGTCGCGCTCGACGAGGGGAGCCTCGGCAGCTTCCGCAAGGTCAACCGGGCGCTGTCCCTGATGACCGGCTACACCTCCGAGGAGCTGCTCTCCCAGGGGCTCCTCGCGATCACGCACCCGGACGACGTCGCGACGGCGGACACGGCGCTGGTCGGCTTCGCCGGCGGCGCGATGACCCGCTCGCAGTACGAGCAGCGGCTGCTCCGTCGCGACGGCGGCGTCGTCTGGGTCTCGTTCAGCGCCTCGGTCATCGACGACGAGGACGGCGAGCCCAGCTACGCGCTGGCGCACGTCCAGGACATCACCGAGCAGAAGGAGGCGGAGGCCCGGCTCACCCAGATGGCGCTGCACGACGCGCTGACCGGACTCGCCAACCGCGCACTGCTGATGGAGCAGCTCGACCAGTCGCTCTACCGCTCCACCCGGCACGGCCGGCAGGTCGCGGTGCTCTTCCTCGACCTCGACCGGTTCAAGGTGATCAACGACAGCCTCGGGCACGACGCGGGCGACGACCTGCTCGTCACCGTCGCGCAGCGCATCGCCGGATCACTGCGGATCAGCGACACCGCCGCCCGCCTCGGCGGCGACGAGTTCGTCGTCGTCTGCGAGGAGGTCATCGACGAGGACGAGGCGCTGGCCATCGCCCACCGCCTCGAGGAGGCGATCGCCCAGCCGGTCATGCTCAAGGGCGGCGAGACCGTGGTGACCGCCAGCATCGGCGTCGTGATGGCCGGCCGCGAGGCGACCGCGGAGAGCCTGCTGCGCGACGCCGACGCCGCGATGTACAAGGCGAAGGACGGCGGCCGCGGCCGGTACGAGCTCTTCGACGAGACGATCGGCGCGGTCGCGTCGGCGCGACTGCGCACCGAGCGCGAGCTGCGGTCGGCACTCGAGCAGGAGGAGTTCCGCCTCGCCTACCAGCCGATCGTCGACCTCGCCAACGGCCGGGTCGTCGGCGTCGAGGCGCTCGTCCGCTGGCAGCACCCCGAGCGCGGGCTCGTGCCGCCGGCCGACTTCCTGCAGATCGCGGAGGAGACCGGGCTGATCGTGCCGATCGGCACGTGGGTGCTGCAGGAGGCGTGCCGCCAGCTGGGCGCCTGGCAGCGCGACATCCCCGGCGCCGGCGCACTGCACATGTCCGTCAACCTGTCGGCCGCCCAGGCGCTGCGCGTCGACCTCGTCGACATCGTCGAGGACGCCCTGGCCGGGAGCGGCGTCGCGCCGAGCGACCTCTGCCTGGAGATCACCGAGAGCGTGCTGGTCGAGGCGACCACCTCGACGACCAGCCGGCTGATCGGCGTCAAGGGACTCGGCGTACGCCTCGCCCTCGACGACTTCGGCACCGGCTACTCGTCGCTGACCTACCTGCGCCGCTTCCCGGTGGACGTGGTCAAGATCGACCGGACGTTCGTCAACGGCCTCGGCGACGACTCAGCCGACGACGCGATCGTCGACGCGGTCATCGGGCTCACCCAGAGCCTCGGCCTGGACGCCATCGCCGAGGGCGTCGAGACGATCGCGCAGGCGCAGTTCCTGCAGGCGATGGGGTGCCGGTTGTGCCAGGGCTTCTTCTACTCCAAGCCGGTCCCCGCGGACCAGCTGGGCGCGCTGCTCCGGTCGGGCAGCCGGCTGCCCGTCGGCGCCGTCGGTGAGCCCGCCGCCTGACGTCTCGCATAGCCTGGGCGGCAGGCCGGCGGCTCCGCCGGCGCGCACCGCGAGGAGGCACCCGGTGACCGAGCAGCCGAACGACGACTCCGCGTCGCTGTCCGTCAGCGTCGACCCCGAGATGCGGCACGGCATCTACGCCAACTTCCTCGTCGTGTCGCACACCGCGCACGAGTTCACCCTCGACTTCTGCCAGTCGCTTCCCGGCGCGGAGACGTCGATGGACGTCGTCGCCCGGCTGAAGATCGCGCCGACGATGGTCGGCCGGGTGCTCGAGGCGCTGAGCGAGAACCTCGCCGTCTACGAAAACCGGTTCGGCTCGGTCCCGCACGTCGGCTAGACAGGGGTGATGCACCGCCTCCTGTCGCCCCGGCTCCGCGGGCTGCCGCGCGAGGTCTGGATCCTCGTCGCCGGCGCACTGATCACCCGGGCGGGCAGCTTCGTCCTCCCGTTCTTCGCGATCTTCCTGCGCGACGAGCGCAACCTCTCGTCGACCTACGTCGGTACGGCGGTCGCGCTGTTCGGGGCCGGCTCCCTCGTCGGTGCCCCGGTCGGCGGGCAAGTCGCCGACCTGGTCGGCCGCAAGCCGGTCCTCGCCGGCGCCAACGCGCTCCAGGGCGCGGCGTTCCTCGTGCTGTTCGTCACGACGCACCCGGCCGCCGTACTGCTGATGTGCTTTGCGGCCGGCGCCTTCACCGAGGCGACGCGCCCCGCCTCGTCGGCCATGCTGACCGACCTGACGACGGCGGACCGGCGCACCGACGCGTTCGCGCTGTGGCGGCTCGCCATCAACCTCGGCTTCGCGGTCGGTACGTCGGTCGGCGGCCTGCTCATCCGGTTCGGCTTCGGCAAGCTCTTCCTCGCCGACGCCGCGACCACGATGGTGTTCGCCGCAGTCGTCGTGCTGCTGCTGCCGGAGACCAACCCGGCGCACCGGTCCACCGGCGAACAGCCCGGCTCGTACCGGCAGGTGTTCGGCGACCCGGTGTTCCGGCGGTTCTGGGTCGCGATGCTGCTGTCCGCGCTGGTGTTCTCCCAGCCGGTCACCACGCTAGGGCTCGTCGTCACCGGCCGCGGTGTCCCGGAGTCGACCTGGGGACTGCTCTACGCGTTCAACGGCCTGCTCATCCTGCTGACCGAGTTCTGGCTGGTCGGGAAGGTCGCTCGCTACGACGCCCGCGTGGTGCTCGCGCTGTCCGGCGTCCTGGTCGGCGCCGGGTTCGCCGCGACGGCCCTCGCCGGCCGGTCGGTGCCGCGGCTCGCGCTGACCGTCGCGATCTGGACGCTCGGCGAGATCCTCGGCGCGTCGATCGCGCAGGCCTACCTGAGCCGGCTCGCTCCCCCGCTGCTGCGCGGCCGGTACGCCGGCGCCCTCGGCTTGGCCTTCGGCGTCGCGTTCACCCTCGGGCCGCTGCTCGGCGGCATGGCGCTGGACCGCTCGGAGGCCGCGCTGTGGTTGGGCGCGATAGTCGTCAGCGCGGCCGCGGCGTTCACGTTCATGACGCTGCCGGCGCCGGTCGTCGCTAGAGACCGGCGGACGGGTCCGACCGAAGCCGCTCCAGCGCTGCCGTGACCTGATCGGCCAGCGACGGTGGCGCGCCCGCCCGCGCGGCCGGGGAGCCCGCCGTACCGGCAGGGCTGCCGGGGCCGACGTGGCCGCAGTCCCGGCACCTGGTGTCACCCAGCTCGCGCACCAGCGCGGTCGACGCACAGGCGGCGCACCGGTCGAGGTCGACCGTCCACTCCGCCGTGCGCTGGCAGTCGGGGCAGACGAGCACGAGCGCGTCGCGGATCACGCCGCGTCGCCACGGCGAGGCCCCCTTGACCGGATCGGTCTGCACCTTGTCGCACCGGTAGCACGGCATGACGCTCAGATCCCGGCCAGCGCGGTGAGGTAGCCGTCGACGTCCCGCGCCTCGACGTCGTGGACGACCTGCCAGCGCACGATGCCGGCCCGGTCGACGAGGTAGCTGCCGCGGGTCGCCTTGCCGCGTACGGCGTCGAAGCAGCCATAGGCTTCGGCGACTGCGCCGTGCGGCCAGAAGTCCGAAAGCAGCGGGAACGTGAAGCCCTGCTGCTCGGCCCAGACGCGGTGCGCGTACGGCGAGTCGACCGACACGCCGAGCACCTGCACGTCGTCGTTCTGCAGGCGGTCGAGCCGCGCCTGGATCGCGCCGAGCTCGCCCTGGCAGACGCGCGTGAACGCAGCCGGGTAGAAGACGACAAGGACGTTGCGACGGCCGGCGAAGTCCGCCAGCGAGACCGGGTGGTTGAACTGGTCCCGGAGCGTGAACCCCGGTGCGGGCGCACCGACCTCGGCGGTCACTTCTTCGAGCGCTGGGCCTTCTTCGACACGAGCCGCGAGCCGCTCCAGTCCTTGGAGACGCTGATGCTGCTCGTCTGGGACAGCCCGGCCGTCGGCGCGGCCTCGAGGATGTCGCTGGGCTCGACGTGCCGGTCGCGGCCGGCCTTCGGCGTGAGCAGCCAGATCGTGCCGGAGGCCTCGAGCCTGGTGCGCGCCTCCATCAGCGCATCGACCAGGTCGCCGTCGTCCTCGCGCCACCACAGCAGCACGACGTCCACGACGTCGTCGCCGGTGTCGTCGGCGAGGGGCGTGCCGGTGCGCGACCGGACCGCCTCGAGCAGCTCGGTGTCGACGTCGTCGGCGTTGCCGATCTCCTGCACGAGCATGCCTTCGGCGATCCCGAGCCTGTCAGCAGCCGTGCGCTCCACGTCCGTGTTACCGGCGGTGCCGCCCACGTCGTGTGCCTCCCTCTGGACCGGCATCGGTGCCGGTCGGTAGTCCTACATCGTTAGTCAGTCACGCCCGGGCCTGTGCTGGCAAGTGACGCGCCGGGCAGGGTCCGGGGCCGTCCCGGCCGACTGGCGTTCACCGGGCTCTTGGCGGGATCCTGGCGCGCCGGTACACCCCGCTGCGAGAGGAACCGACGGTGCAGATCGAGCACGAGTACGGCGTACCCCCACGGCAGGTCCTCGACGTGCTGACCGACGCCGAGTTCCTCCGGGCGCGCGGTGAGCGGTTCGGCGCCCCTGCGCCGTCGACCGTGGAGCGGGCAGCCACCGGCGCGATCGTCACGACCCCGCGTCAGATCCCGCTGGGCGAGGTCCCGTCGGCGTTCCGCCGCTACGTCGGCGACGGCCAGCTGCTGCAGACCGACACGTTCAACGAGGTCTCCGACGAGCGGGTCGGCGGCATCTGGGTGACCGACGCCGGCTCCGCACCGGTCACCATGCAGGGCACGCACTCGATCACCGCGGCCGGGGGCGGTTCGCGGTACGTCGTGACGGCCGACGTGAAGGTCAGCGTCCCGTTCGTCGGCGGGATGCTCGCCGGCGAGGTCACCAAGTTCCTCGGAAAGCTGGTCCGCAAGGAGCAGGAGTTCCTCGCCGAGTGGCTCGCAGCCCGGTAGCGACCATCGTCCCCTCTCTCTTCGGCGCACGCTCGCGCAAACCGGTCACTCGTCCGCAGAAGTGCCCGAAATTGCCATTGGGCGGTGCTGCCGGGTGAATCGGCGGCGGGCGGCGGAGCAGGACCAGGGAAGGGCCCGCCCGGCCGTTGCTCGCCCTTTGTCTTTCCCTGAACCGCGCCAGAAGGGTCAGATCCAGCCGAGCTCGCTGAACTGCGGGAACCCGCCCTGCCACATGCCGAAGACCGCGAACAGGACGAGCGCGACGCCGTACGCCGCGAGCAGGTGCCGGCCGGCCCGCGCGCGCTCCCGCCAGCCCCAGATCCCGAACGCCGCGGCCGCGACGAGTCCGAGGACCGGCGTGCCGCCCTCCACGTTGTTGGTCATCCAGGTCAGGCCGTAGAGCGTGGCCAGCAGGTAGGGCAGCGGCCCGCCCACCGACTCCCGGCTGACGAGGGCGCGGACCAGGGCCACCACGACGAGGATCCACCCGGCGTACCAGACGTAGTGGCCCATCACCTCGTCCCACAGGTGCACGACGTCGGTGATCGGCTCCGCGGCGGTGTCCCCGGTGACGTTGCCGATCGAGTTGGCCGACAGGTGGATGCCGTGGCCCTGCGTGTAGACGGCCGCGCCGACCGCGAACAGCAGCCAGCCGACCCGGTCGGCGCCCGCGGCGGCCAGCGCGACGAGCGCGCAGCCGAGGACGGCGTACGGCGTGAGCAGGTCGATCCAGTCGGCCCACCGCGTCTGCCCGACCTCGCCGAGCGGCTTGAAGATCGTGCCGACGTGGTGGCCGACGATGATCGAGACCGCGAATCCGGCGACCCACCGCCACACGCGCGCCGACGAGAGCGCCGCCGACGCTGACCTGGTCCGGCTCTGCCGCTCGCTCTGCTTCATCCGGCGATCATCCACCCGGGCGGGCGGCGGCCACGCCGTGCCGCGCCGCCCAGCCGGCGATGTCGCGCCGCTCGACCGCTGCCGCCATCAGCTCGGGGAAGAGATCCGGCGTGCAGGCGAACGCCGGGATGCCGAGCGCGGCGAGCGCCGCCGCGTTGTCGTGGTCGTAGGCGGGCGCGCCGTCGTCGCTGAGCGCGAGCAGCGTCACCACCTGTACGCCGGACGCGGCCAGCCCGGCGATCCGCTTGAGCAGCTGCGCCCGGTCGCCGCCCTCGAACAGGTCGCTGATCAGCACGAGGATCGTGTCGCCCGGCCGCTGCACGAGTGTCTCGCAGTAGGCGATCGCCCGGTTGATGTCGGTGCCGCCGCCGAGCTGCGTGCCGAACAGCACGTCGACCGGGTCGCTCAGCTGGTCGGTCAGGTCGACGACGGCGGTGTCGAAGACCACCAGCGACGTCCGGAGCGCGCGCACCGACGCCAGGACGGCGGCGAACACCGACGAGTAGACGACCGACGACGCCATCGAGCCGCTCTGGTCGACGGCGAGGATCACGTCGCGCTGCACGCGGTGCTGCTTGCGGCCGTAGCCGATCAGCCGCTCCGGGATCACGGTGCGCAGCTCGGGCTGGTAGTGCTTCAGGTTGGCCATGATCGTGCGGTCCCAGTCGAGCTCGCGCAGCCGCGGCCTGGTGTTGCGCGCCGACCGGTCGAGCGCGCCGATCATCGCCTGGATCGTGCGCTGCGCGAGCCGGCGCTCGAGGTCGTCGACGACCTTGCGTACGACGGCGCGTGCCGTCGTGCGGGTCTGCTCGGGCATCACGTGGTTGAGCGCGATCAGCGTCGACACCAGGTGGACGTCGGGCTCGACCGACTCGAGCACCTCGGGTTCGAGCAGCAGCTGGTGCAGCCCGAGCCGGTCCATCGCGTCCTGCTGCATGACCCGGACGACCGACGTCGGGAAGTAGGTGCGGATGTCGCCGAGCCAGCGGGCGACGGTCGGCGCGGACGCACCGAGTCCGCCGGTGCGCTCGCGGCCCTGCCCGACGCCGCCGCGGTCGGTGTCGTAGAGCGCTGCCATGGCCCGGTCGCGCGCGGCGTCGTCGCCGGACACGTTGACGCCCGTCCCGTCGGCGTCGCCGCCACCGAGTGCGAGCCGCCACCGCTTGACCCGCTCGTCACTCACCTCGCGCTCCTCCCCCGGCCGGCGCGAGCCCGAGCAGCCGGCTGACCAGCGGCAGCACGGCCGCGCCGCGGTCGTGGTCGACGTCGTCGTCCGCAGCGGCCTGCCGCCGGCGGGCGGCCGCTCCGGTGACGGCGTCGAGGTGGCGTACGCGCTCGCCGATCGACCGGCGTTCCGGCGGGGTGAACGTCGAGAAGGTCCGGCGCAGCAACGGCAGCAGGTCGTCGAACACCTCGTCGCCGACGCCGCCGAGCCACCGGTCGACGATCGTCAGCAGTCGCTCGTCGTGGAGGAGCAGCAGCCCACTGCCGGACAGGAACCCCTCCACCCAGGCAGCGGCATGCGCCGGGTGCTCACCCAGCGACAGCGCGGCGGACAGCCGCGTCGCCGCCTCGTCCGACGGCACGACGCCGAGGTCGAGCAGCAGGCGGCAGCTGCGGCCGGCCACCATGCCGTGCAGGCTCGAGATGCCGAGCAGGTGGTGCAGCGCAGCGGTCCACTGGCCGCGCAGGTCGGGTCGGTCGAGCAGCCCGAGCGCGCTGTGCGCGCCGGCGATGCGGCGCACCATCGCGGCGGCGGCGGCGTCGTCCAGCGACGCGCAGGCGACCGGCAGCCCGATGCAGATGCGGGCGACCAGCCCGTCGACGACGCCCGCGACGAGCTGCGCGTCGGTACGGCGGACGTTGCCGTAGCGCAGCACCCTGGCCAGCGGCGTGAGCGCGTCCATCAGGTGCGCGACGTCGGTGTCGACCGCCGCGCGGTCGGCGAAGACCCGCATCACGTGGCCCACGGCGTCCGGCAGCGCGGCGAGCAGGCACTGCTCGGCGAGCGCGGTGAGCCGGCCGAGGTCGTCGGTCCTGTCGGCGCGCTCGCGGGCCGCGGTGTCGGCCGCCGTCGCGACCGTCGTACCCCACATGCCCGCCTCGATCAGCGACACCGACAGCTCCGGCTCCCACTGCAGCCGCCACAGCTCGTGGAACGTCCCGGACTTGCCGGCCGCCTCCTCCGGCTTGCCCCAGTGCACGCCGAGCACCTCGAGCCGGTGCAGCAGGTGGCTCTTGTCCAGGTCGTAGGGCTTGCGCAGGTCGAGGTCGATGTCCCGCACCGACGCCTCGGGCTTGAGCCGCAGCCGCCGCTGCTCGCGGCTCAGGTCCTGCTGCAGCGGGACCATCGGTGTGTGGTCGGGTACGGCGCCGAGCTGCTCGCCGACGACGAGCCGGTCCCACACCAGGGCAGTCGGTACGTCGGACCCGCGCGTCAGCACCGCGCGCGTGGCGTCCATCACCTCGTCGAGACCGGCGAGCGGCCGGCCGCGCATCGTCGCCAGCGTCTCGGCCAGCCGGACCGCCTCGATCACCGACGCGCTGGAGGCGTCGAGGTCCTCGCCGCGCAGCAGGTGCGCGACCCGGGTGAGCCACCGGCCGACGACCTGGTCGGGCGCGGTGAACAGGTGGTGGTACCAGCCTGGTGACGTGACCCCGGCGCCGTAGCCGCTGACGAAGGACAGCCGGCGGTGCGTCCACGGGATCCACGTGGCCGCGACCTTCGTCTTCGGCAGCCCGTGCAGCAGCGTGGCGTCCGAGGAGGCGGTCGGCATGGTGAGCAGCGCCGGCACGTGCCAGGCGCCGCAGACGACGGCGACCCGATCGTGTCCTGCCCTCGTGGCAGTCCGGATGCCCTGTCGCATCGCGGCCTCGCGGCGCGCCTCGCGCCCGCTCGGCGGCGGCAGGCCCTCGCGGATCGCGGTCATCGCCTCGGCGATGGCCGCGAACGGGCCGGCACCGTCCTGCCGGTGCTCGACCATGTCCTCCCACCAGCGCTCGGCGTCGTCGTAGCCCGCGGCGTCGGCGAGCATGGCGATCGGGTCGTGGTGGTCACGGCGGTCGCGCTCCTCGCCGAGCGAGGCGGCGACCGGCAGGTCGACGAACCGCACCGGCACCCCGGCCGCCAGCGCGTGCCGGATCGCCACCCACTCCGGCGAGAACGCGGCGAACGGATAGAACACCGCGCGGCCGGGCTCGGCCGGCGCGTAGACCAGCAGCGCGACCGGCGGCTGCATCGCCTCGTCGGCGGCCAGCGGGATCAGCGCGTCGCCCTCCGGCGGGCCCTCAACCAGGACCGTGTCCGGCTGCCAGGACTCGAGCTCGGCCCGCAGGCTGCGCGCCGACCCCGGCCCGTGGTGCCGGATGCCGAACACCCGCACGGTCACCCGGTCACCGCGTCAGCTCAGCTCGCGCAGCGAGCGGTAGAGGTCGGCCCAGCCCGGTCGCTCGCGCACCACGGTCTCGAGGTACTCCTGCCAGACGACCCGGTCCTGCACGGGGTCCTTGACGATCGCGCCGACCAGACCGGCCGCGACGTCGTCGGCGCCGAGCCGGCCGTCACCGAAGTGCGCCGCGAGCGAGAGCCCGCTGGTGACCACGCTGATCACCTCGGCGGTGCTGAGTGTCGCGGTCGGCGACTTCACCCGGGTGCGGCCGTCCTCGGTCACCCCTGACCGGAGCTCGCGGAAGATCGTCACGATCCGCCGGATCTCGTCCAGCGCCGGTACGTCGGCCGGCAGCTCGAGCGCGCGGCCGAGCGAGGCGACCCGCTGCCGGACGATCTCGACCTCCTGGTCGGGGTCGGCGGGCAGCGGGAGCACGACGGTGTTGAACCGGCGGCGCAGCGCGCTGGACAGCTCGTTGACGCCCCGGTCGCGGTCGTTCGCCGTAGCGATGACGTTGAAGCCCTTGACGGCCTGCACCTCGTCGTCCAGCTCGGGGATCGGCAGCACCTTCTCGGACAGCACGGTGATCAGCGCGTCCTGCACGTCGGACGGGATGCGGGTCAGCTCCTCGACGCGGGCGATCGCCCCGGTGCGCATGGCGCGCATCACCGGGCTCGGCACCAGTGCCTTGTCGCTGGGGCCCTCGGCTAGCAGCAGCGCGTAGTTCCAGCCGTAGCGGATCGCCTCCTCCGGCGTACCGGAGGTGCCTTGGACGAGCAGCGTGGAGTCGCCTGAGATCGCGGCCGCGAGGTGCTCGCTGACCCACGTCTTGGCGGTGCCCGGTACGCCGAGCAGCAGCAGCGCGCGGTCGGTCGCCAGCGTCGCGACGGCCACCTCCATCAGCCGGCGGGACCCGATGTACTTCGCGGAGATCTCCGTGCCGTCGTCGAGCGTGCCGCCGAGCAGGTAGGTGGTGACGGCCCACGGCGACATCCGCCAGCTCGGTGGCCGCTGCCGCTCGTCGGCGGCGGCGAGCGCGGCCAGCTCGTCGGCGTACTGCTGCTCCGCGTGGGCGCGCAGCACGGCTTGGGTCGTCATTGCAGCTCCTCGAGCAGGTCGCGTCGGTAGCGCATCATCTCCACCAGCACCTCGCCCAGCCGAGCCGGCGCCGCCTTGGCACCCGGCGGCGGCAGCAGCTCGGCTGCCTCGTCCACCACCGCTGGGTCGATCGCCGAGGCGATCGCAGGTGTGGACTCGCGGAGCAGGTAGCCGCTCGGCGGGTTGAGCGGGTCGGCGAGCAGCCGGCCGACGAACGCGACGACCGACCGGCTGAGCCCGTTGCCCCACGGCGCCGGGGTCGCGAGCAGAGCGCTGACGGTGGTCCGGAAGTCGACGCGGTCGACCGAGTCGAGCAGCTCGATCATCAGCTGCTCGCGGCGCGCGGCGGGCAGCAGCCGGATCAGCGCGTCCTCGCCGGTGAACGGCAGCAGCGCATCGGCCCACGCGGCGTCGCGCTGGTTGATGGCGGCTGCGGTCAGCGCCTTGAGCAGCGCGTCGGCCTGCTCGCCGCAGATCGCCTGCCCGACGACGTCGGCCGGCGGGCCGAACTGCGCCCACCACGCAAGCGGGGTCGCGGCGACGATCTGGTTCAGCCACCAGGTGCGCTCGCCCGTGCCGCTGGGCGGTTTCGCGACGACGCCGTCGCGCGCCATCGCGTCGTCGACCGCGGCCGGGAGGCTCACGAGGAACCGCCGCCGGCCGGTCTCCTGCACCCGAATCAGCGGCGCCAGGCGGCCGGCCATCCGCATCCCGAGCCGCGACTCCGGCAGCCGGGCCAGCAGGTCGGCGGCGGCCCGCCGTACCTCCTTGCGCCGGTCGTCCAGCACCGACTCGAGGAACGGCTCGTCGTCCGCGGACAGCCCGTCGGCCAGCGCCTCCACCAGCCGGGCGCGGTCGGCCGGCGTCTCGGTCGGCCAGGACTGCTCGAGCAGTCCGCGCGCCGCCGCGGGGTCGGACCGGCGCAACCGCGCGAGCAGCAGTGGCCGGGCGTCGCGCGGTGCGGTGAGCCAGTCGCGCTGCGGCCGCTCGCTTGCACCGGACGCGTACGCCCAGTCCGGGTTTGCGGCGGCGAGCCAGCGGCCACGCTCCCCGATGACCGGGAGTACGGCGTCGCGCAGGTCGCGCTGCCAGCGGGCGAGGTCCAGCAGCGCCGGCAGGTGCTCCTCGGGGACGCGCAGCCCGCGGCTGTCCGCGGCGGCGAGCCAGTCGGGCAGCAGGGTGCGGTGGACCCCGGCGAGCAGGTCGCCGAGCCTGGTGGCGGCGGCGTCGCCGCACCGCGGCCGGGTCTCGGCGGCTGCCGGCGCCGGGAGCGGCTCGGCGTCACGCTCGGCGCGCCGCCCGGCCTCGCGGTAGAGCGTGACCGTCGCCGCCGCGGTGAGCAGCGCACCCTCCGGGTCGGTCCAGTCGATCTGCGCGAGCGTCGCGCCGACCGGTCCGGCCGCCTCCGGCGGTGTCGGCGGCCGGCGCGCGGTCCCGAGCACGGCGTCGGCGACCAGCTCGTCCCAGGCCCTCACAGCGCGACCAGCCGGTTCACAGGGCGACCAGCCGGCCGCCCGCGAACGCGCTCATGGGCCGCAGCCGGCCGTCGTCCCACTCGCCGAACACGCCCGTCGGGTGCCCGCCGGACAGCGCGGCAAGCCGCCACAGCTGACCGTCGTCCGCAGTCACCGGCACCACAGCGGCCGTCGCGTCGCGGAGCAGCCAGCGGCTGCCGCGGCGTACCGGCGTCACTGCGGTCAGCGCCATCGGCCAGCGCTCGAGCCACGGGTTGCGGCCGAGGGCGCCGCCGTACTCCGCGAGAGCGTCGTCGAGCAGGTCGTGGCCGGGCATCGACGGGACCGGCTGCGGCTCGCTGTGCCGGGTGACGAGCAGGGCGCGCGTCGCGACCGCGCCGGGGTAGAAGGCGACGTCGGCGTCGATCGCGGTGCCGACGGTCAGCGCGGGTGGAAGATCGTAGATCACCGGCGCGGTCTCGGTGATGACGGCCGGCCGGTCGGCGGAGAAACCCCACAGCCAGGTACGCCGGGTGCGCAGCCGCTCGTCCTCGCGCAGGTGCTGGCCGACGACGTACCAGACGTCGCGGTGCGTCGGCCCGGAGAGGACGTCGTCGGCGCTCCACGGCCAGCCGAGCTGGCTGCGCACCTCGTCGCGCAGGGCGGGGTCGAGCTCGTCGCGCCGCTGCCAGGCGGCCACGAGCAGGTGCAGCCGCGCGGCCTGGTCGAGCAGCCGCCCGGGCCACTCGCTGTCGCCCCGGACCGCGCCCGACATTCGGCGCAGCTTGCCGCCTGCGCCCGGCGCCTGCGCGTCGACCATCCGGGCCGCAACGGTGTCCCAGAACCGGAACGGCTGCGCCTGCGCGGCCGCCAGCCCCTGGCGCATCAGGTCGCGCAGCCAGCGGTCGAGCTCGGTCAGCCCTTCGGTCGTCTTGCTTGTCCGGCTGGCCAGCCGCTTGGCCTGTGCCTCGGGGTCGGGCGGCGCCTTGGCGACCGGCTCGGCCCGCGCGGCCGCCCGCGCCTGCCGCTTGTCGAGCCACTCGTCGGCCCACTGCGGCGGCGCGCCCGCCGGGACCTCCCCCTGCGCCCACAGCATCAGCAGGCCGAGCGCGTGCTTGCACGGCACCTTGCGGCTCGGGCAGCTGCACTGGTAGGCCGGCCCGGTCAGGTCGACGGCCGTCCGGTACGGCGTCGCGGAGCTGCCGCTGCACTCGCCCCAGACGCCATGGTCGTCGGCGCCCGCGCCGCTCCACGGCCGCGGCGTCGCCAGCCCGCGCGCCGCCCGCCCCGACGCGGCGTCGCCCGCCAGCGCGAGCACCTGGTCGACCGTCCATCTCGTCACGTGCTGCGACGCTACCCGCGCGGTCCGACGTACCGCTGCCTCGGCCGGCGTGCGCGTCTGCTCGCCGACCTGGGTGAAGTCCTGGTTGCCAACGCACCGCTCCTCAGCGGCATCGGCTCACCCGCTGCTGCACCCAGGACATCACCCACCGCCGGAGCAAGATCCGGCGGGTCAGGCCAGCGGGCGGCCGCCGGTGACCCCGAGGACCTCGCCGGTCACGTAGCTCGACTCCTGCGACGCGAAGAACACGAACGCCGGCGCCAGCTCGGCCGGCTGGCCGGCGCGGCCCATCGGCGTGTCCTGGCCGAACGACGCGACCTTCTCCTCGTCCATCGTGGCCGGGATCAGCGGCGTCCAGATCGGACCGGGGGCGACCGAGTTGACCCGGATGCCGCGCTCGGCGACCGACGCACCGAGGTTCTTGGTGAAGTTGACGATCGCAGCCTTTGTCGCCGCGTAGTCGAGCAGCGGCGGGCTCGGGTCGTACGCCTGGATCGACGACGTGTTGATGATGACGGCCCCGGACTCCATGTGCCGCAGCGCGAACTTCGACAGCCAGTACATCGCGTAGATGTTGGTGCGGAAGGTCCGCTCGAGCTGCTCCGTCGTCAGCGACTCGATCCCGTCGTCCAGCGCCATCTGGTACGCCGCGTTGTTGACCAGGATGTCGATGTCGCCGAGCTCGTCGACGGTCCGCTGGACGAGCTGCTCGCAGTGCTGCTCGCTCTGGATGTCCCCGGCGACGGTGATCGCCTTCCGGCCGGCCTTGCGGATCCAGCCGGCCGTCTCCTGCGCGTCCTCCTCCTCGTCCTCGAGGTAGGAGATGACGACGTCGGCGCCTTCGCGCGCGTAGGCGATGGCGACTGCGCGGCCGATCCCCGAGTCGCCACCGGTGATCAGCGCCCGCTTGCCATCCAACCGCCCGCTGCCGCGGTAGGACTCCTCGCCGTGGTCCGGCTGCTCCCCCATGTCCTCGGTCCGGCCGGGGTGCTCGATCTTCTCCTCGGGGAACTCCGTCGTCGTGTACTGCTCGGTCGGGTCCTGCTGCTGGAACTGGTCGGCCATGAAGTCCTCCGTCACGGGGTCACTGTGAGACCGGTTCGGCTGCCCGACGGCCCCGTGGCTTAAACGCCGCGCCCGTGTGGCGTGCTCCGCTCAGCCGGTGACGAAGGACAGCCGAACCTGCCGGTCGGGGTTGTCGCCGTTGGTGTCGACGAGGCAGATGCTCTGCCAGGTGCCGAGCGCCAGCGCACCGCCGACCACCGGTACGACGACGCTCGGCGCGACCAGCGCCGGGAGCACGTGGTCCCGCCCGTGCCCGGCCGACCCGTGCCGGTGTCGCCACCGGTCGTCGGCGGGGAGCAGGTCGGCGAGCGCCGCGATCAGGTCGTCGTCGCTGCCGGCGCCGGTCTCCAGCACCGCGACGCCTGCGGTGGCGTGCGGCACGAAGACGTTGAGCAGCCCGTCGGTCTGGTCCGCGACGAACCGTGCGCACTCCGCGGTCAGGTCGTGCACCACCGGCACGCTGCCCGTCCGGACCCGGATCAGCACCGTCTTCATGCAGCGGGAGTCTGCCGCACGCCTACCGGACGCGCAGCGCGCGAGCCAGCACCGGGTCGCGGCCGGCGAAGTAGTCGGCGGCGGTGAGCGCGACCGGCACGTCCGGCGGGATCGTCGTCCGGTCGTCACCCTCGATCGTCTCGTGGAACTGCTCGGCGACGTGGACGACGACGCCGGAGTGCTCGAGCGTGACCGGCTCGCCGTCGCCGTACAGCGTCGGTGCGCCGCCCGTCGGCTCCCCGACGACGACGGCCCGCGCGTCCGCCTGCGCCTTGGCGGCGAAGACGCCGGCCGCGGAGAACGTCGCCGGTCCGGTCAGCAGCACGACCGGCATGCGGAGCTTCTCCAACACCGCGAGCAGTGGTGCGGAGGCGGAGTTCTCACCGCCGGGGTTGTGGCGTACGTCCACCACCACGCGGACTGCCCGGCGACGCCCCACCTCGGCGACGAGCCGGTCGGCGAGCTCGTACATCGTCTCGCCCGCGGCCGTCGCGCCTTGCACCAGGTTGTACTGCACGTAGACCGTCCGCGAGCGGGGCAGCCAGCGCAGCCAGAAGTTCTCCTGCTGGTCGCTGAGCCAATGCGGCACCGGGTCGGTGCGGCGCGCCGGCAGGCTGGGCGGCACGAGCGGCGACACGAATCCGAGCCACTCGGCGTACTTCTCCATCGGTACGGCGACCGGCGCGACCGTCCGCTCGCGGCCGCCCGACCGCAGCCGCAGCCGCATGTCGCGCGCCCCGCCGACCGTGGTCACCAGCTCGGGAACGACGAGGTGGAGCGGCAGCCGACTCCGCCGTGAGTGCGCGTTGTCCGCGGGCACCAGCGGCGCGAGCCGCGTCGCGACGTCCTCGACCCGCTCGCCCCCGATGGACAGGACGCGCGACCCGACCAGCTCCCGGTACGGCGGCAGTGCATCGACGACGAAGGTCCCGTCGGCGAACTGGTAGAGCCGCAGCGGCAGCGCGTGCAGCACCGACCCGGGCTGCGCGAGCGGGAAGACTCCGCTGTGGCCGTTGCCCGTCCCGAGCGCCGCGACGAGGGCCATCAGCCGGCCGACAACCTCGTCGTCGGAGAGTGTGGGCACGTCGGCGACGAGGTCGTCGGCCATCCCGCGCAGCTTCGCCTCGGACACCGCGGCGAACGGGTCGGGGTGCGCGTCGACGATGGCGTCGAGCGTCTCGGCCACGTCGGCCCGCCACTTGTCGTCTCGGGTCAGCG
>DASQMY010000067.1:0-2569 GCA_035645255.1 Mycobacteriales bacterium | reverse complement strand
TGTCCATGAGTGCCCTCAAGCATAAGGAACGGCGTCACCCCGGTTTCGTGGGGACTTCGGCGACCTAGCGCGAGTCGCCGGACTCGAGCTCGGTGAGCACCGCGGGGATCTCGTCCGCGATCTCGCGGGCGAGGAAGCCGGTCGCGCCGATGCGCAGGGCGAGCCGGTCACCTGCGCGCGCGTGCGCGTGGACGCCCCAGACGGCCGCCGCGAGCGGCGCCGCACCGCGCGCGGCCAGCCCCGCGAGGAGCCCGGAGCAGACGTCGCCGGAGCCGGAGGTGCCGAGCCCTTCGTTGCCGGCCTCGTTTCGGTACGCCGACCCGTCCGGCGCGGTGACCCAGCTGGTCGCGCCGCGCAGCGCGACAACCGCGTCGAACTGCTCGGCCAGCCGGCGCGCCGCCGTGAGCGGGTCCTTGTCGACCAGCGCGTCGTCGTCCACCAGCTCGGCAGCCTCACCCTGATTGGGCGTCAGGATCAGCCGACCAGCGAGGTGGGCGGTCATGCTGGGCCGCAGCGACTGGACCGCCTTGGCGTCGACGACCACCACCTGGTCACCGGTCAGCTGCGCGAGCACTCGCTCGACGAACGGCGGGACGGTGTCCGGCCCGACCAGGCCGGGGCCGATGAGGACGGCGTCCGCGCCGTCGAGAGCCTGCGCCAACGCCTCCGCGGCTATCGGGTCGATCTCGCCGGCGGCAGTCTGGGGCAGTGACACGCACGCGCACTCCGGTACAGCGACCGCGACGTGCGCCGCCACGGATGCGGCGACCGCCAGCTGCAGCTTCCCCGCACCGGCGCGGAGTGCCGTGACGCCCGCGAGCACAGCGGCACCGGGCGTCGCCGCCGTACCGCCGATCACCAGGATGGTGCCGCGGCCCTCCTTGCCGTCGCCGCCCTGGTCGCTCGCGACGGGCAGCCCCGCGAGCACGCCGGCGGTGATCAGGAGGCTGTCGTCAGCGGGGTGCTGCGGGGGCATCCGGCTCCCTCGTGACGGCGGCGTCGGACTCGGCCAGGTGCCGTACGTCGTTGTAGACCTCGAGCCGCAGCGGGATGCCGCGCTCGATGGAGTCGTCCCGGCGGTAGGTTGTGATCGAGCAGTTGGCGACCTCGGCGGCGCGGTCGACGGCCAGGATCTCCGCCTCGTTCCACGCCTCGATCACGTAGCGCAGGGTGAGCACGACCACCTGGTGGGCGACCACGAGGACGCGTCCGTCGGCGTAGTCGCGGAGCACCGTGTCGACGACACCGCGGACGCGGAAGATCACGTCCGCCCAGCTCTCGCCGCCCGGCGGGCGATGGTAGAACTTGCCGATCCGCGCCCGGGCCTCCGCCTGGTCGGGGAACTGCTGGGTGATGCCGACACGGGTCAGCCGGTCGAGTACGCCGAACTCCCGCTCGCGCAGCCGCTCGTCCAGCACCAAGGGCACGTCGAGGCCGGCTGCCTCGAGTGCGATGCGGGCGGTGTCGTGCGCTCGGACGTACGGCGACACCAGCGCCGCGGTCGGCTGTTCGCCTGGGGGCAGCTCGGCGAGGAACTTGCCGAGCGCCTGCGCCTGCTGCTGACCGAGCTCGGACAGCGGTACGTCCTGGTCGCGCGACGCGATGTCGATGATCGGGTGCCCGGCGGCTTCGGCGGCGTCGCGGGCTACGTTGCCGGCGCTCTCACCATGCCGCACGATCCACAGCAGCGCGGGAGCACTCGAGTTGGGCACGAGCCGCCCCTACCCAGCCCAGCCGCAAGATCACTCCTGTTCGTTCACTTGGCGGTCAGGAGTACAGGACGGCCCTGGCTTCACGTACGTCGACCGCGTGCGGCAGCGACGTCTGGGTCGGCGTGCCAGCGATCGTCGTCCAGCCGGCCAGTCCGGCGATCTGGAACTCGCCGTGCCACACCGCCTGCACCGAGATGCGGTAGTCGCCCTTCGCCGCGTAGGTGTAGGAGACGTCCTGCGAGGGGTACGGCGCGCCGGGCTGCCTGGTCGGCGGGAGTGCCGCGCCGAGCGAGTCGCCGTCGGCATCGAAGTCCCAGTGGTACTCGGGATAGGCGCGCAGCGCGATCCGGATGCCGTACGCCTCGGTGAACGACGGGTCATCGATCGTCTGGTGGTTGGTGATCCAGCCGATCACCGGCTTGCGGAGCACGACCTGAGGGCGGTTCGGCTGGACGGCGAACGTCGGGACCGGCACGTCGTCCTCGGTGAACGCCGACTGCGCGGCGGCAGCGAGCTGCTCGGCCGTCACAATCGGGGAGCCGGGCGTGATGCAGACAGTGTCGACGAGAACGAACACCGGGCTGGCCGGCGAGCGCATATAGACGTCCATGAGGCGTCCACTGCCGCCTTCGCAGACCATGCTTGCGCACTCGTTGTCGACAACGAATATCCGGTCACCGATAGCAAACACCTGGTTGTTAAGGCACGACGGGACCGCCACCCATTCACAGTCCACGCAGTCGGAACCCCCTCTGCCCCCAATCGCGACAGCGGAGCCGTCGCGCCCGGCGACGAAGATCGCACCCGTGTACGAGACCTCGCCGGCGTGCACGCCGCCCTCCTCTCCAGTGCAGATG
>DASQMY010000066.1:0-1544 GCA_035645255.1 Mycobacteriales bacterium | reverse complement strand
CCGACGCCGCGCTCGCGCAGATCGGCGGGCTCACGACCGTGCTGGTCCGCCCGCCGGCGATCATGGGCGCCGGCGCCGCGTCGGTCTGGAACACGCTGCGACCGCAGCAGCTCCGGAACGGTGAGCGCCGAGTCAACCCGTCGCAGACCTGGGCCTGGGTGCACGTCGACGACCTGGCGACTTTGATCGCGGACGTCGCCACGGGTGCCGTCGCGACCGCCGACGACCCGGAGCGAGGCCCCGTGGCCGGCGGCACGACTCCGGTCATCGTCGCGGGCGAGCCGGCGACGTGGCGGACCTACCTGGGCACGGTGACCGACGCGTTGGGCGTCGCGCCCGAGTGGACCGACGAGCCCGTCTGGACGGGGCAGCTGCGCACCGACCGCGCGCGGAGGTGGGGCTGGGTGCCGCGGGTGAGCCTCGCTCAGGCCATCGACGAGCTGCGGCGGGGCCTGAAGACGGGTTCGTGACAGCGACTGGGTCGCCCGATGAGAACTATGCATGAGGTCGTAGGCGCGGCGATCCCACGCCCGGGAGCGGGAAAATCACGACCGCTCGTCCGGGTGGCCGAGCTTCCGGTCGCGCCGGGCTCTGAGTTCATCAAGCAGGTCGCCGGCCGGGCGCACGTCCCCGGTGGCAGCCGCCAATGTCACCGCCAGCTGCTTCGCCACCGACGCGAGCCCCGAGCCGGATTCCCCACCCGGCGCATCCAGCCGACGGGCCAGCACGAGGGCCACCTGACCGAGAGGCGCGGACAGCCGCCCCGCGGCCTCCAGAGCGCCCTGGACCGCCGCCTCCACCGCACCGGCACCGGACGGCACCACGGTCACGACCGCGGGCTCCGCAGCAGACCGGCTCAAGCCCCTCCGCTGCGCCCGCTTCGCGCACCGCGACCCGCAGTAGCGGGACAACGGCGACTTCGCGGTGTAGAGCGTCCGACAAGAGTCGCAGGCGCGTTCCATTACGGTCCTTTCAGCGGGCCGTCCCGTCCAGGACTTGGACGCGTCGGCCAGGGAGATGACTATCGGCAGCAGTCGATCTTGGTGCTCCAATTTGAAACACGAAGCCCCCTACTCTCAGTCATTGTCTGATTACATCCTGGTAGTGGTGGCGTCGAGTCCTTGAGTCGCCGCAGTCGGGCGCGGCCGGCGGCGCGGCGGCTCACCATGTCGTCGCCCACATCGGCAGCCAAGGCACCGAGCGTCGGCCCCGAAACGGGGCGCTCGGTCATCCCTCCGTGGCAGTCCGGGCAGCACCAACGGGCCGCGAGGTCGGCGGCGGTCCGGCTCGCCGGTGTGGTCGTGGTCATCGGCGGTGCGTCGCCGTTGCCCTGCTGCGGCTGCGCCGTGTCGCTGGTGCGCGGCTGCTGCGTCGCCGCTGCTTGCGTCCCGCGCTCAGCTCGCGTTGATCTGGTCATGCTGCTCCGCTCTTTCGGCACGTCGGTTATTCGCCGTCTTTGTTCGGTTGTCGGTCGTGGTGCTCGGTCGCCAGGACAGGCGCCGCGGCGTTGGCCGTCGGTGGTGCGGCCTGCTCGTGCCGACCTG
>DASQMY010000065.1:0-10749 GCA_035645255.1 Mycobacteriales bacterium | reverse complement strand
CCAGCAGCACGTCGTCGGCGGTGGCGTCCGCCCACTGCAGGGTCGCCCGGCGGCGGTCTGCGCCGCGCGCGACGAGGTTAGCGCACCGGGGCCGCCGCGAGCCCGACCGAGGCGAGGACCGTCACCAGCGGCACGCCCGTCCAGACCAGACCGGTCACCGACCAGGTGGTGACGCAGTGGAAGTCGGCGGTGTGCTCGCGCGGCCCGAGCGCCTGCAGGTCCGCGGCGGTCAGGACTGCGACCGGCAGGTGCGGGCGGTCGGAGAACCGCGGCATCACCTGGAGCAGGCGCTGACCCGGCGGCAGGCCGCTCGCGCGGGACGGCCAGTACGCCGCCATCGCGCGCTCAGCGACCGGCGGGGGAGAGCCCCAGCGACCGGCCGGCGAGGCCCCGGGCCCGCGAGCCCAGCCGCTCGGCGACCTTGCGCAGCTCCTTGGCGGCCGGTGCGTCGGGGTCGCTGAGGACCAGCGGCACGCCGGCGTCGCCGCCCTCCCGGAGCCGGACGTCGATCGGCACCTGGCCGAGCAGCGGCACCTGCGCGCCGATGGTGCGGGTGAGCGCTGCGGCGACCGCCGCGCCGCCGCCGGAGCCGAACACCTCGACGTGCTCGCTGCAGTGGGGGCAGGCCAGGCCGGACATGTTCTCGACGACGCCGACGACCTGCTGGTGGGTCTGCAGCGCGATCGACCCGGCGCGCTCGGCGACCTCGGCCGCGGCGAGCTGTGGAGTCGTGACGACGAGGATCTCCGCCGTGGGGATCAGCTGGGCGACCGAGATCGCGATGTCGCCGGTGCCGGGCGGCAGGTCGAGCAGCAGGACGTCGAGGTCGCCCCAGTAGACGTCGGCGAGGAACTGCTGCAGCGCCCGGTGCAGCATCGGCCCGCGCCAGACGACCGGCTGCCCCGGTGCGGTGAACATGCCGATCGAGATGACCTTCACGCCGTGCGCGGACGGCGGCATGATCATCGACTCGACCTGGGTCGGCCGGCCGTCGACGCCGAGCATCCGGGGGATCGAGAAGCCGTAGATGTCGGCGTCCACGACGCCGACCTTCAGTCCGCTCGCGGCCATCGACGCCGCGAGGTTGACCGTCACGCTCGACTTGCCGACGCCGCCCTTGCCGGACGCGACGGCGTACACCCTGGTCAGTGAGCCGGGCTTGGCGAACGGGATCTCCCGGTCCGGCTCGCCGCCGCGCAGGTTGGTCTGCAGGGTCCGCCGCTGCTCGTCGCTCATGACGTCGAGCTCGACCTCGACCGCGGTGACCCCGTCGAGCGCGCTGACCGCCGCGGTCACGTCACGGGTGATCTTGTCGCGCAGCGGGCAGCCGGACACCGTCAGGAAGATCCCGACCCGGACCACGCCGCCGTCGACGATCTCGATGCTCTTGACCATGCCGAGGTCGGTGATCGGCTTGTGGATCTCCGGGTCCTGGACGGTCGCGAGCGCAGCGGTGACGGCGTCCTTCGTGAGCATGCGGGTCTGTCCTCGACTGTGGGCGGGCTGCGGCGGGCGTCCTGCCGCGCGACATCCAGTGTACGGCGGCGCCGGACACCCGCCGTACCGCCGTCGCGTCGCGTGCCGCTCGACCGGCGGCTGGCACGTGCTGGTGCGTGCCGCAGCCGAGTCCGACGTTCTCCTGCCGGGCCCCGGACTCCGGCCAGCCCCCCGGACGAAGATGGACGCTCCATCTGCTCCGTGGGCGAGTAGATGGAGGGTCCAGCTTCGGTGCTTTGGTGGCAGCGGTGCCTTGGTGGCAGGGCGCGCTGTCGGCGTGGTGGCGTGGTGATGCTGGGGCCGGTCAGGCCTGCTTGATCGCCGAGATGTCGATCGCGATCTTGATCTTGTCGCCGACCAGGATGCCGCCGGTCTCCAGCGCGACGTTCCAGACGAGCCCGAAGTCCTTGCGGTTGATCGTGGTCTCCGCCTCGAAGCCGGCGCGCAGGTTGCCGTACGCGTCGCGCGACGTACCGAGGTAGGTCACGGCGAGCTCGACCGGCTTGGCTACACCACGGATGGTCAGGTCGCCGACGAGCACGTACTCGTCGTCGCCGGCCGCGCGCGCCGACGTGGACGTGAAGGTGAGTGTCGGGTGGGTCTCGACGTCGAGGAAGTCGCCGCTGCGCAGGTGGCCGTCACGGTCGGCGACGCTGGTGTCGATGCTCGCGGACTGGATCGTCACGTGTGCGCTCGAGCGCGCCGGGTCGGCCTCGTCCAGGTGAAGCGTCCCGTCGAACTCCCGGAATCCGCCGCGGACGGTGGCGACCATCGCGTGCCGCGCGGAGAAGCCCAGCCGCGAGTGGCTCGGGTCGATCGCCCAGGTGCCGGTGAGGGTGGTGGCCGTCGTGGTCGTCTCTGCAGCGGTGCTGGTCATCGCGCGCCTCCGGTTGTGGTTTGTTGTGTCTGCAACTACCTCCCTTAACCGTTGCATGTGCAAGTATCTTCCCGGGTACTATTCCGACATGACGATGTCCTCGACCCGGATGCTGACGGACCGTGAGCTGCGCGCGTGGCGCTCGTTCTTGCGGGCGCACGCGCGGGTGACCCGGGCGCTGGAGGCCGAGCTCGTCGCCGAGCACAACCTGTCGCTCGCTGAGTACGACGTCCTGGTCAACCTGACCCAGGCGCCTGACCGGCGGCTGCGGATGACCGATCTGGCCGCGCGCGTGCTGATCTCGCGCAGCGGACTCACCCGGCTCGTCGACCGGATGGAGCGCGCCGGCATGGTCGAGCGGGTGTCCTGCCCGAGCGACGCGCGCGGCACGTTCGCCGCGCTGACCGACGCCGGCTACCAACGACTCAGGAGTACGGCGGGGACGCACCTGCGCGGGGTGCGCGAGCACGTCACCGGCCAGTTCGAGGGCCAGGAGCTCGACCGGCTGTTCGAGCTGATGAGCCGGCTCGCCGGTCCCGAGCCGGCCGAGCCGGCCCGGATGGGTGACGGCACGGGGACCGGCAGCCGCGGCTGAGGCGGGCGTGCCTGACGCCGAGAGCGGTACGGCGAAGAGCCGGGCGGTCTAGGCGAGCGGCGTCTTGCGCGAGTGCCGGTCGAGCACCGCCAGCACCCGCTGGGTGAGCAGCGCCGGCTCCACCGGCTTGGTCAGGTAGTCCTCCGCGCCGGCCAGCAGCGCCTCGGTCTCGGCGCGCCGGTCGTCGGTGCCGGTCAGCATGATGAACGGCGTGAGCGCCGTCCGCGGGTCGGCCCGGAGCAGCCGGGCGAGCTCGATGCCGGAGAGGTCGGGCAGGACGAGGTCGAGGACGACGGCGCCGATCGGCTCGGCCGACACGATCGCCAACGCGAGCTCCGCCGTACCGGCACTGAGCACCTCGCACTCGCCGGCGAGGGCGGCCGCCACGAAGCTGCACACCGACGGGTCATCGTCCACGACGAGCACGCGCCGGTCGGCGCCGTTGTCCGCCCGGGGCGGGTGTCGCTGCAGGCCGGCCGGCGTGACGACGGCCTCGGCCTTGCAGTACGGGCACATCCGCCAGTCCGGGTGCAGCGACTTGGAGCACTCGGCGCACTGGCCGCGGTCGACGTCGGTGCCGCACCACGGGCAGGCGACCATGTCCTCGTCGAGGCCGCGGTCGCACGCCGGGCACCGGCTGTTGTCGGCGACGTCGACGTGCGTGACGCGGAGGACCTCCTCCAGCGTCGTCTCACCGCGCATCGCCTTGAGCAGCCCGGCGGTGCGCAGCGAGATCATCCCGGCGTTCTGCGCGGCGGCGAGGATGTTGGTCTCGCTCGGGTTGTGGATCAGGGCGCTGCGTACGCCGGCGGTGACCGGCAGCACCTCGTAGATGCCGATCCGGCCCTTGTAGCCGGTCTGGCCGCAGTCGTTGCAGCCGCGGCCGCGCAGCAGCGTGGCGCCGGCGAGGTCTGTCTCGACCAGGCCGAGGCTGCGCAGCGTGCGCGGGCCCGGCCGGTACGGCGCGACGCAGCGCGAGCACTGGCTGCGGACGAGCCGCTGCGCGACGACGAGCGAAAGCGACGACGCGACGAGGAACGGCTCGACGCCCATGTCGATGAAGCGGGTGACGGCCGCGACAGCGCTGTTGGTGTGCAGCGTCGTCAGCACCATGTGACCGGTGAGCGACGCCTGCAGCGCGAGCTCAGCGGTCTCCAGGTCGCGGACCTCGCCGACCAGCACGATGTCGGGGTCCTGCCGCAGGATCGAACGCAGACCGCGGGCGAAGGTGAGCCCGGACTTCTCGTGCACCTGCACCTGGTTGATGCCCGGGATCTGGATCTCGACCGGGTCCTCGAGCGTGACGATGTTGCGGTCCGGCGTACGGATCTGGTTGATGGCGCTGTAGAGCGTCGACGTCTTGCCGGAGCCGGTCGGACCGGTGATCAGGACGAGGCCCTGCGGCACGAGCATCGCGGTCAGCACGTCCTCGAGCTGCTTCTCCTCGAGGCCGCTCTTTACGAGCGGCGGGACGTTGTCCGCGCGGGCGAGGAGCCGGATGACGATCTTCTCGCCGTGCATCGTGGGCAGCGTCGAGATGCGGGCGTCGATGTTGACGCCGTCGACGCCGAGGCGGGCCCGCCCGTCCTGCGGCCGCCGGCGCTCGGCGATGTCCAGGCCGGAGATGATCTTGACGCGGCTGGTGAGCGGCGGCGACGCAGCCTTGGGAACGGTCATCACGTCCCGCAGCAGGCCGTCGACGCGGTAGCGGATGCGGACGTCACGCTGCTGCGGCTCGATGTGGATGTCGGAGGCCCTGGCCCGTACGGCGTCGGCCAGGATCACGTTGACCAGCCGGACAACCGGCGTCGAGTCGGCGTCCTTGACCAGCGCCGAGTTGTCGACCTCGGCGTCCTCGAAGTCGTCGAGCATCGTGACGACGTCGCTGGAGTCCTCCTCGAGGCTCCAGATCCGCGCGAGGTGCTCGCGGATGCCGCTCTCGGTCGCAACGACCACGTGCAGGTCCAGTGCCTTGGTGTAGAGCTTGACGTCGTCGACCGCGACGACGTTGGTCGGGTCGCCGATCGCGACCTTCAGGATCCGCCCGGTCCACTCGAGTGCCAGCACGCCGTAGCGCTCGGCGACCTTGCGGGGGATGGTCCTGGCCGTCTCCGGCGAGATGGCGGTCTGGGCGAGGTCGACGACCTCAAGCCCTATCGCCTCGCCGAGAGCGACGGCGATCTGCAGCTCGGTGGCGAGCCCGAGCTCGACGATCATCGCGCCGAGCTTGCGGCGCGGCAGGTGGCTGGGCTGCGCGGCCTGCGCGGCGAGCGCCTGGTGCAGCTGCTCCTCGTCGATCACGCCGGACGTGACGAGCACCTCGCCGATCCGTCGGCGGCGCGCGGCGGCACGGTCGAACAGCGGCGGAGCCGTAGGGTCAGCAGTCGGTGCCTTGGTCACCGTATAGATGTCGGCCGAATGGCCGAAGGGTTGAGCGCCGGAGGGCGGATGAGTGACGTGGCCGAGCTGTCGCTGGGTGTCGCGCTGCCGCACTACGACGTGTCCACCCCCGGCGACGGGCCGACGTCACCGGCAGAGCTGGTCGCCGCCGCGCGGTCGGCCGAGCGGCTGGGGTTCACCACCGGCTGGGTCAGCGACCACTTCTTCTACGACGTCAGCCGCTACGGCTACCCGATGGGCGAGACCGGTGCGCTCGAGGCGTGGACGGCGATGACGCTGGTCGGCTGCGCCACGACGACGCTGCACATCGGCTCGCTGGTGCTGTGCGAGGCGTTCCGCCCGCCCGGCGTGCTGGCGAAGATGGCGGCGTCGTTCGACGTGCTCACCGATGGCCGCCTCGAGCTCGGGCTCGGCGCCGGGTGGTTCGAGCCCGAGTACGTCCGCGGCGGCTTCCGCTTCGGCCGGCCCGGTGAGCGGCTGGCCCGGCTCGAGGACTACACGCAGGTGGTCCGCGGCATGCTCAGCGGCTCGCCGTACAGCTACGCCGGTGAGCACTACTTCTGCACCGACGCGTGGTGCGCGCCGCCGCCGGTGCAGCGGCCGCGGCCGTCAATCTGGATCGGCGGCAAGGGCGACCGGCTGCTCGGAGTGGTCGCGCGGGTCGCCGACGGCTGGAACACCTGCTGGCGCTGGACGCCTGACGACTACCGCGGCCGGCTCGACGTGCTCGCCCGCGCCTGCGACGCCGTGGACCGCGACCCGGCGACGGTACGCCGAAGCCTCGGCCTGTTCTGCCTCGTCGGCCGGTCGGAGGCCGACCTGCAGGCGCGGTACGCCGCGCTCGCCCGCGAGCTGCCGCCGGACACCCTGCCGCCGCTGGCGGAGTACCGCGCCGGTGCCCTGGTCGGCACGGTGGATGAGGTCGTCGACCAGCTCGGGACGTGGCGCGAGCTCGGCGTGGAGCACGTGTGCGTGACGCCTGGGCCGATGCCGTTCCGCTGGCACTCCGACGAGTGGGCCGAGTCGGTCGCCGAGCTGCTGCTCCAGCGGTGATGCGCGGCTCGCGAATGCTGCTGCTCGCCGGCCTCGTCGTGCTGCTCGTCGGCGGCCGGCTCGTGTGGGCGCTCGGCACGAGCCGTCCGGCCGCCCGGCCGGCGGTGCCGTCGGCCGCGTCGGCATCTGCTGCTGCGCAGACGCCGCCGGCCGCCTCGGCGTCGACCGCCACCGCGTCGGCTGCCCCGTCCGCCACACCGACCGCGTCGGCCGCCCCGTCCGCGTCGCCGCCGGCAGCCCTGCCGCTGACCGGCTTCCAGCGCCGGGGCGGCGCGTCGTGGACCACGCCCGCGGAGGAGACCCGCTACCTCGACCGGCTGGCGCGGCTCAGCAGCCGGGTGCGGGTGGTCGTCGTCGGTACGACTCGGCGGGGCCGGCCGATCCGGCTCGTCGTAGCCGGACCGGCGCGGAGCGCGGCGCAGATCCGCGCCGGGCGGTCGGCGCTCGTCGTGTGCAGCCAGCACGGCGACGAGCCGGCCGCCAGGGAGGCCTGCCTGCAGCGGGTGCGCACCTTGGCGAGCGGCGGCGGCGATGACACCGTGCTGCTGATCCCGACGGCCAACCCCGACGGTGTGGCGGCCGGCACCCGTGCCAACTCGAGCGGCGTCGACGTCAACCGCACCCACCGGACGCTCGGCACGGCGGAGTCGCGCGCCATCGCGTCGGTGCTGGCTGAATACCGGCCGGACGTGCTCAACGACCTGCACGAGTACCGCACCGAGGGCGCGCGCCGGGTGCTCACCCGCGGCGACTCGTCGTACGGCGGCCTGGTGTCGGCCGCGATCCGCCGGCTGTCCGTCGAGCTGACCCACCGATGGCAGGAGCGAGCGATCCAGGCCGGCGGCTACGCCACCGCGCCGTACAGCGACGCGGTGCTCCTCGCCGGACTCGTCGAGAACGCCGCCGAGAAGCACGTCGTCGCCGGGCTCACCGAGACCCCGCGGCGCGGGAGGCTGGACCGACGGCAGCGCGTCGACGCGCAGCGCCGCTCGATCGACGGGACCCTGCAGATGCTCCGCGAGCGCGGCTCCGCCCTCGCCGCCGCGACGGTCCGCGCCGGCCGCCGCTGACGTCGCCCCAAAACGATCAACCTGGCACGATTCCTTGATCATCTCGTGCCCGGTTGATCAAGGAATCGTGCCGACTTGATCAGCTCGGCCCGGGATGCGGCTCGCGGCGGCAGCAGGCGGGCGTGGGTGGTGGGGTGGGTGACTCGATGCCGCTGTGGAGCGACCTGGACTCACCCGGGATGCCGCCCAACCGCAGGCGGTACGGCGAGGACTCGCGTCAGCCGGTACGGCGACGGCGAGCGTCAGGCGGGCGCGTCGGCGAGCGTCAGGCGGGCTCGTCGGCCCTCGCGTCGGCGCGGCGCGCCTCGCCCACCTCGTCCGCGAGGTCGCGCAGCTCCGAGCGCAGGAAGTCGCGGGTGGCGACCTCGCCGAGCGCGATGCGTATCGACGCGATCTCGCGGGCGAGGAACTCCGCCTCCGCGAGCGCCCGCGCGTACTGCGCGCGGTCCTCCTCGAGCGAGACCCGGTCGCGGTCGGCCTGCCGGTTCTGCGCGAGCAGGATCAGCGGTGCGGCGTACGACGCCTGCAGCGAGAGCGCGAGCGTCAGCAGGATGAACGGGTATGGGTCGAACGGCTCGCGCCGCTCGCACTCGCGGGCGACCTCGCCGGCCGCGATCTGCGCCGACCGCTGCGCGGCGCACGCGCGGTAGTCGGGGTCACGGCTGTAGGCCACGTCGAGGACGACGTTGAACGTCACCCACACCACGACGAAGACCGTCATCAGCACCAGGAAGCGGGCGGTGCCGATGAAGCGTGCGATCGTCTCCGAGAACCGCCCGAACGCGTCCGGGTCGTAGTGCGGACGGAGCACAAGCGAGCGCGGGGACTTCGGCTGGTCGAGCCGTGGCTCATCCCGCCGCGCCATGCCCCACCTCCTCGTCGCGCCAGTTGTCCGGCAGCAGGTGGTCGAGCACGTCGTCGACCGTGACCGCCCCGAGCAGCCGCCCGCTCTCGTCGACCACCGGCGCGGCGACCAGGTTGTACGTCGCGAGGTACTGCGTGATCCCCCGCAGCGAGTCGGCCGGCGACAGCGGGTCGAGGTCGGTGTCGATCACGCCGCCGACGATCGCGCTCGGCGGCTCGCGGAGCAGCCGCTGGATGTGGCAGACGCCGAGGTAGCGGCCGGTCGGCGTCTCCGAAGGCGGCCGGCAGACGTAGACCTGGCTGGCGACGGCGGGGGAGAGCTCGGGGTTGCGGACGCGGGCCAGCGCCTCGGCCACCGTCGCGTTGGGCGGCAGCACCAGCGGCTCACTGGTCATCAGACCGCCGGCCGTGTCCTCGGCGTAGCGCAGCAGCCGGCGTACCGGCTCCGCCTCGTCCGGCTCCATCAGCTCGAGCAGCCTGGCCGCGTCACTCGCCGGCATCTCGGCGAGCAGGTCGGCGGCGTCGTCGGGCGACATGGCCTCGAGTACGTCGGCCGCGCGCTCGCGCTCGAGCGTCTCGAGGATCTCGACCTGCTCGCCCTCGGGCATCTCCTCGAGCACGTCGGCGAGCCGCTCGTCGTCGAGCGCGGCGGCGACCTCGTTGCGGCGCTTGTCGGTCAGCTCGTGCAGCGCGTTGGCCAGGTCGGCCGGGCGCATGCCCTCGTACATCGCGAGCAGGTGCGCCGCGCCCTGGCCGTGCTCCTCCAGCGCGAAGCCGCTGACCGCGTCCCACGGTACGACGTGCGACGGCCCGCGCCGCCGGCCGGCCCGGACGGCGACCCGCGTCAGCTGCCAGTCGCCGGCCCGGCCCTGCTCCATCGCGCAGTCGTAGACGGTGACCTGCTGGTCTTTTTCGAGCAGCGTGACCTTCCGGTCGAGCAGCTCCTCCAGCACCATCGTCTCGCCCGGCCGGCGCTCGAACCGGCGTACCGAGAGCTTGCCGGTGCCGAGGATCACCTGACCGGGCTCGATCGCGCGGATCCGGCTGATGCCGACGAAGATGCGCCGGCGCTGCACCTCGACGACCAGCCCGATGACCCGGGGCGGCTTGCCGCCGAGCCGAAGGGTGGCCACGACGTCGCGCACCCGGCCCACCGGGTCACCGTTGGGGTCGAACACGGTGATGCCGGCCAGCCGGGCGACGAAGATGCGGGTCGCTGTCGTGGTCACGCGGCAAAGGCTACCGCCGTGTTAACGCGTCACCCGGTCGACAGGGCCGCGCTAACGTTTACCGGGAAGGGGGTACATGCGGCTAGCCAGGTACTGGACACCGCTACGCAGGGGCGCAGCGGTGTTCGTCGTCGTCCTGATCGTCGAGTACCTCGTGCTGCCGCAGATCGCCGGTGCCCGCAAGTCGCTGCACCTGCTCGCCGACGTCAACACCGGCTGGCTGGCCGCCGGGCTCGGTCTCGAGCTGGCCGCGCTGATCGCCTACGCGCAGCTGACCAGGGCGGTCATGCCCAAGGAGTCCGGGCCGCTCGGGCTGTGGACGGTGTTCCGGATCGACCTGTCGACCCTCGCGCTGAGCCACGTCGTGCCGGGCGGCAGCGCCGCCGGCGCCAGCCTCGGCTACCGGCTGATGACGGAGAACGGCGTCCGCGGCACGGACGCCGCCTTCACCATGGCGACGCAGGGCATCGGGTCCGCTGTCGTCCTCAACGTCATCCTCTGGCTCGGCGTCATCGCGACCATCCCGGCGCGCGGGTTCCACCCGCTTACCGGTGCGGTGGCCGCGGTCGGTGTGCTCCTCGCCGGGCTCCTCGCGGCGCTCGTGCTCGGCCTCACCCGCGGCGAGCAGCGGTCCGCCGACGTGCTCCGCCGCCTCACCGCGCGCCTGCCGTTCGTCAAGGAGGACCGGGTCGCCTCGGTCGTGCACCGGCTGTCGCGGCGGCTCAGCGAGCTGGGACGCGACCGTGCGCTGATGGGGCGCGCGGCGAGCTGGGCGGCGGTCAACTGGCTGCTCGACATGGCCTCCCTCTGGGTCTTCGTCGCCGCGTTCGGCCACCGGATGGACGTCACCGGACTCGTCGTCGCCTACGGTTTCGCCAACGTGCTCGCTGTCATCCCGGTCACCCCGGCCGGCCTCGGCGTCGTCGAGGGTGTGCTCGCCCCGACCCTCGTCGCGTTCGGCGCGCCCAGCGCCGTCGCCATCCTCGGCGTCATCAGCTGGCGCCTCGTCCAGTTCTGGCTGCCGATCCCGGCGGGTGCCGCGGCGTACGTGTCCCTGCGGGTCACCGCACCGGAGAAGATCGACGGCGACCTCGCGGCGGCCAAGGCCGCGGTGTCGCCGCCGAGCTAAGCCGCCTGACCGCAGCTCCGGCGCTGGTACGGGGT
>DASQMY010000064.1:0-6019 GCA_035645255.1 Mycobacteriales bacterium | reverse complement strand
CGAGGCCAGCAGCGCCGCGAGCTCACCGACCCGCGCGTCGAGACAGTCGGCCAGCCGCGCGTCGACCACCCGCTGCTCCGCTCGGCGCAGATCGGCCAGGGCGCTGCGCCGGTCCGCCGGTACGCGGCCATGATCGGCGGCGGGGGGCTGCGACGTCGGTGCCCGCCACAGTCCCTCGAGCACGCGTACGTGCGCGCGGTGCCCCTGCCGGACTGGCCGCAGCAGCTGTGCGGTGCTGGGGTGGCGGCGTGCGGTTGCCTCACAGAGCTCCAGCAGCCTGCGTTCCGCCACCACCGCCGCGTCCCGAAGCGCGACGTCGGCGCGGACCGCCGCATTGCGCTCGACCACCGCCCGACGGACCGTCGGCGAGGGTTGGCGGGCGGGCGGGTCGACGGTGCCGACCCACGAGCAGCTGCCCACCGTCGTGGCCGCCAGCGAGGCGCCGCCGGCGAGCACTGTCCGGCGCGAGATGCGGGTCGCCACGCCGGATAGGCTATGGCGCCCGATAGGTTCGGTGCGACGCCGACGAGCAGGCGGACAGGGATTCGGCGCACGGCGCGGACAACAGCACAGCGAGGAGGCCTAGCCGTGACCAATGGCCCCGACCAGCACCAGCTGGAAGGCCTCCTGCGCGATGTTGCCGAGGGGTGCGGTGTAGACCTCGAAGAGGTCAAGCTGGCTCCGAGCGGGCGCCGCCGCCTGTTGCGGGTCATGGTCGACAAGGACCACGGGGTCACCCTCGACGACCTGGCTGACCTGACCAAGGAGATCTCAGCCGCGCTCGACCAGTCCGACGTCATGGCCGAGTCGTCGTACACGTTGGAAGTGACCTCCCCAGGCATCGACCGCCCGCTCACCGCGCCGCGACACTGGCGGCGCAACCACGGCCGGTTGGTCAAGGTCGTGGCGCTCGACGGGACCGAGGTGACCGGGCGCGTCGTCGAGGTCAACGAGTCTCGGGCCGTGTTGTCGGTCGACTCCGATGTTCGCGAGGTCGACTACGCCAGCGTCGCCACGGCGAAGGTCCAGGTGGAGTTCAACCGGCCGGCGGCCGATCCGGCGGTCGAGCCGGCGGCGGAAGCGAAGGAGTGAGCGATGGACATCGACATGTCCGCCCTGCGGACGCTCGAGCGCGAGAAGTCGATCTCCCTCGACGTCGTCGTGGGTGCCATCGAGACTGCCCTCCTCGTCGCCTACTCACGCCAAGAGGGTGCACAGCCCACCGCGAGGGTGGAGCTCGACCGCAAGAGCGGTCACGTCACCGTGCTGGCGCAGGAGATCGCGGAGGACGGCGAGATCCTGCGCGAGTGGGACGACACGCCGAGCGGCTTCGGCCGGATCGCCGCCGCGACGGCCAAGCAGGTCATCCTCCAGCGCCTGCGCGAGGCCGAGGACGAGGCGGTCTTCGGTGAGTTCTCCGGCAAAGAGGGCGACATCATCTCCGGGGTGGTGCAGCAAGGCCGCAACCCCGACGACGTGATGGTCGACGTCGGCAAGATGGAGGCTTTGCTCCCGGCGGCCGAGCGCGTGCCCGGCGAGCGCTACGAGCACGGGACGCGGATCAAGTGCCTCGTCGTCAGCGTGCGCAGAGGGATGCGCGGCCCACAGGTGCTGCTGTCCCGCTCGCACCCCAACCTTGTCCGCAAGCTGTTCGCCCTCGAGGTGCCCGAGATCGCCGATGGTACCGTCGAGATCTGCGCCATGGCGCGCGAAGCCGGTCACCGAACCAAGATCGCCGTCCGCTCGACTGTGCCCAGCGTCAACCCCAAGGGCGCGTGCATCGGTCCGATGGGCCAGCGCGTGCGCAACGTCATGCACGAGCTGCACGGCGAGAAGATCGACATCGTCGACTTCGCTGACGATCCGGCGGAGTTCGTTGCCTCCGCGCTGTCGCCGGCCCGGGTGAGCGAGGTCCACGTCGTCGACCTGGCCACCAGGTCGGCACGGGTCATCGTGCCCGACTACCAGCTCTCGCTCGCCATCGGCAAGGAGGGGCAGAACGCCCGGCTGGCCGCCCGGCTCACCGGCTGGCGCATCGATATCCGCTCGGACACCGCGCCGGACGGGCCGGCCGTCGAGACGCCGAGCGAGGCTTCCACCGCTCCACAGTAGGTTCGCGGGCCCGACGTTCGGGCGACGCTTGACCAGCCCGGCTAGCTGCCGACCCGGCCGTAGCCGACACGTCGCTAGGCGACAGCGCCGTCGGCGAGCGCTAGACTGCCGCGAGGTGAGTCGCTCACCCGAACCTTTTCCACGTCCGGAGCCGGTGCGCACGTGTGTGGGGTGCCGGGCCCGAGCGGCCAAGTCCGAACTGCTGCGAGTCGTGGTGGTCGACGCCGGACCCACGCGGGCCGTACGTCTCGACCCCCAGGGCAAGGCACCCGGCCGAGGGGCGCATCTGCACCCGAGCGCCGAGTGTCTCGATCTCGCCGAGCGCCGCCGGGCGTTCCCGCGGGCCTTTCGAGTCGAAGGTCCGTTGGAGCTCTCGCCGCTGCGGGTGTGGATCGACCAGCGCGACGACGACACCGCGCAGGAGCGTCCGGCGCCGCCGGGCGGCGCTAACGACCAAGAGTGGAGCAGCGACTCGTGAGCACTCAATGAGTACGTCTCGATGAGCATGCACGCCAACTAGCGGTCAGCGCCTGAAGCCCAGGCCCGGACCGCGCCGAGAAGGAGAGCAGTGGCAAAGGTTCGGGTACACGAGCTCGCGAAGGACCTCGGAGTCGAGAGCAAGGTCGTCCTCGCGACGCTCAAGGACATGGGGGAGTTCGTCAAGTCGGCCTCCTCGACGATCGAGGCGCCGGTCGTCCGCCGCCTCAACGAGCAGTTCGGCGACGAGCTGCGCGCGCAAGCGGCCGCCAAGGCCGCCAAGTCGCCGAAGAAGGCTGCGGCTAAGCCGGTCGAAGAGCCGGAGACCGCCCCGGCGGTCGTGGAGGCCGACGAGGCGACGGTCACTCCCGTGGCTGACGAGCCGGTCACCCTCGAGCCGCCGGTGGAGGTCCCTGCCCCGGCCGCCACCAACGGCACCGCTGCCCCGGCCGGCACCAACGGCTCTGCCGCCCCGGCGATCTCACCCCCGTTCGGCGAGCCCACCGAAACGTTGCCGGCACCGCAGACGCCGCCCAGCTCCGAGATCCCCCGCCCCGTGCAGCGCGCGCCCCGTCCGGGCGCCCCACGACCGGGCAACAACCCGTTCTCCTCCACGCAAGGCATGCAGCGGCCGGGTCGGGCGGCTCCCGGTCAGGCGCCAGGCACCCCGCCGGAGGCCGGCGGCGCCGCACGCGCCGGTGGGATCCCGGGTGCCCCGCGACCCAACCCAGCGATGATGCCGCGACAGCCCACGCCGGGCCTCGGGCGGACAGGACGGCCCGAGCACGGCGCGCCCGCCGGTCGCCCCGGCGCTCCGGCACCAGCCGGACGGGCCGCTCCGGGCCGCCCCACGACCCGGCCCGGAGGCGGCGGTGGCTTCCCGGCCCCGAGCAGCGCGCCGGGCGGTGGCCGTCCCGGCCCCGGCGGTCGCGGAGGTCGCGGCGCCACCCAGGGCGCCTTCGGCCGTCCCGGCGGGCCGGCGCGCCGAGGGCGCAAGTCCAAGCGGCTGCGCCGCCAAGAGTTCGACAACATGCAAGCGCCGACCGTTGGCGGCGTCCGCGTCCGCCACGGTGACGGCGAGACGATTCGCTTGCCGCGTGGCGCATCGCTGACCGACTTCGCCGACAAGGCCGGCGTCGACGCAGCCGCGCTCGTCCAGATGCTCTTTCACCTCGGTGAGATGGTGACCGCCACCCAGTCGGTCAACGAGGAGACGCTCCAGCTCATCGGCCAGGAGCTCAACTTCGTCATCGAGGTCGTCTCTCCCGAGGACGAGGACCGCGAGCTGCTCGAGTCGTTCGCGCTGGAGTTCGGTGAGGACGAAGGCGGCGAGTCGTCGCTGAGCGTGCGTCCACCGGTCGTGACGGTCATGGGCCATGTCGACCACGGCAAGACCAAGCTGCTCGACGCCATCCGCAACAGCAACGTCGTCGCGCGCGAAGCGGGCGGCATCACCCAGCACATCGGCGCCTACCAGGTCGCGACCGAGGTCGACGGCAACGAGCGCCGGATCACGTTCATCGACACCCCCGGCCACGAGGCGTTCACTGCCATGCGCGCTCGCGGTGCCCAGGCCACCGACATCGCCATCTTGGTCGTGGCGGCCGACGACGGCGTCATGCCGCAGACGATCGAGGCGCTCAACCACGCGCAGGCGGCCGGCGTCCCGACTGTGGTCGCAGTGAACAAGGTCGACAAGCCCGAGGCCGATCCGACCAAGGTCCGCGGCCAGCTCGCGGAGTACGGACTCGTACCCGAGGAGTACGGCGGCGACGCGATGTTCGTCGACGTGTCCGCTCGCACCGGCGACGGCATGGACAAGCTGCTCGAAGCCGTCGTCCTCACCGCGGATGCTGCGCTGGACCTGCGGGCCAACGCCGACCAGCCGGCGCAGGGGCTCGCGATCGAGGCTCACCTCGACCGCGGACGCGGCCCGGTCGCGACCGTGCTCGTCCAGCGCGGGACGCTTCGCGTCGGCGACTCCGTCGTCGCCGGTCCTGCGTACGGGCGGGTACGAGCACTGCTCGACGAGCACGGAGAGCCGATCAACGAGGCACCTCCGTCGCGTCCTGCGATGGTGCTCGGGCTCACCGCGGTGCCGGGTGCCGGCGACACGTTCATGGTCGTCGACGACGACCGGGTCGCCCGCCAGATCGCCAGCAAGCGGGAAGCACGCGAGCGCAACGCGCTCCTCGCGCAGCGTCGCGGTCGCCGGACGCTCGAGGACTTCATGACCAGCCTCGACTCGGGCAGCGACCAAGAGCTGCTGCTCATCCTCAAGGGCGACGTGTCCGGTTCGGTCGAGGCGCTCGAGGACGCGCTCGCCAAGATCGACGTCGGCGAAGGGGCGTCCCTGCGTGTCATCGACCGCGGCGTCGGTGCCATCACCGAGACCAACGTGATGCTCGCCGCCGCGTCGGACGCGGTGATCATCGGCTTCAACGTCCGCCCGCAGGGCAAGGCCACCGAGGTTGCGGACCGCGAAGGCGTCGACATCCGCTACTACTCGGTGATCTACCAGGCGATCGACGAGATCGAGGCCGCGCTGAAGGGGATGCTCAAGCCGGAGTTCGAGGAGTCGCAGGTCGGCACCGCCGAGGTGCGCGAGGTGTTCCGCTCCTCGAAGGTCGGCAACATCGCCGGCTGTCTGGTCACGAGCGGCCTCATCCGCCGCAACGGCACGGCACGGCTGGTCCGCGACGGCACCGTGGTGGCGGAGCGGGTCGACATCTCCTCGCTGAAGCGCTTCAAGGACGACGCGACCGAGGTCCGTGAGGGCTTCGAGTGCGGTCTCACCCTGCGCGGCTACAACGACCTCAAGATCGGCGACGTGATCGAGATGTTCGAGATGCGGGAGAAGCCCCGAGCCTGACCACCGCCGGTGGCCCGCAGCCCTGGGCAACTACCCGGTTATGTAGGTAGTTGCCCACTTCGCTAGGCATTTCCGCCGTGCGAAGTGGGCGACTGCCTTGCGAAGCAGCCACTCGGTCTTGCCTGGGTCCGAGCGGAGGGAGCCGATGTACGTCGCGATGGCGGTGTTCGACCTGCTGCTCGGCGACGTTCGTACGCTCAAGCAGAAGCGCGCCGTCGTACGCCCGATCGTCACGGAGGTGCAGCGCAAGTTCGCCGTCACCGCGGCGGAGACGGGCCACCTCGAGCTGTACCGTCGGGCGGAGATCGGGGTGGCGGCGGTGTCCGGTGAGCCCGGCCACGGCGCGGCGGTCCTCGACACCGTCGAGCGCTGGATGGCCGGCCGTCCGGAGGTGGAGCTCGTCGCCGTACGGCGGCGGCTGGCATCCTCCGACGACGAGTAGTCACCCCGGCCGGCCTAGGCGGAGCGGCAAGCAGCGAGAAAGGGACGACCGTGAGCGGACCTCGGGTACGCAAGGTGGCCGACCGCATCAAGGTGGTGGTCGCCGAGATGCTCGAC
>DASQMY010000063.1:0-6564 GCA_035645255.1 Mycobacteriales bacterium | reverse complement strand
ACCTCGAGGTCGATGTCCTGCAGCGTCGGCGCGTCGCCGTAGGCGAAGCCCATGTCGTGGACCGTCACGCGGGCCGGGACGCTGCTCGGCGGGAGGTCGGTCTCGCCGTGCGGCAGCTCGCCGGTCGCCGACAGCACGCGGTCCACCCGCTCCCAGCCGACGACAGCGCGTGGCAGGTCGCCCAGCACCCAGCCCAGCGCGCGCACCGGGAATGCGAGCAGCGTGAACAGGTAGGCCGCCTTGACCAGGTCACCGGCCACCAGGTCGCCGCTCGCGACGCGCTGCGAGCCGACCAGCAGCACGATGAGCACTCCCACCGTCGGCAGCGTCTCGATCAGCGGGTCGAAGACCGCGCGGGTGCGCCCGACGGCGACCAGCTCGTCGCGCAGGACCTGCGACGTCCCGCGGAACCGCTCCGTCTCCGCCGCCTCCCGACCCAGCGTCTTGACCACGAGCGCCGCGTCGAAGCTCTCGTGCGCGATCCCGGAGAGGTCGCCACGGAGCTCCTGGGCGCGCATCGCGCGCGGCTTGATCGCCAGGTTGAAGCGCCAGTTGACGATCGCGATGGCCGGGAAGACGAGCACGGCGACCAGCGCCAGCGCGACGTCCGTCGCCAGCAGGACCCCCATCGTAGCGAGAAGCATCACCACCACGCCGATGGACAGCGGCAGCGGGTTGACCGGCCAGAACATCGACTCGATGTCGGAGTTGGCCGTGCTCAGCAGCTCGCCGGTCGAGTGCCGCTGGTGCCAGGACAGCGGCAGGCGGAGGTACTGCCTGGTGATCCGCCTGCGGTAGTCGGCCTGCAGGTTGGCGAGCATCGTGCTCGCGTAGTAGCGCCGTGCGACGATGCCGAGCGCCTTGACGATCGCTACACCGACGATCGCGGCGGCGGCCGCCACCAGGGCACCGGTGCGGGCGCGGTCGTCGCGGAACGCCGGGACGATGACCCGGTCGGTCACCCGCCCGAACACCACTGCCGACAGGATCGTCATGCCGGCGTAGACCGCCGCACCGGCGACGGCGACCGCGAACGGCCGGGGCGCGCCCTTGATGCAGAGCCAGATCAGGCGCATGCCGCGGCCGAGCACGCGCCGGTCGGGGGTGTTCATGGTCATTTCGACCACCCTACGTCGGGCCTCCGACAGCCACGACTCGGTATCCAGCCGCTCTCTCAGCGGTTTCGGCACCATCGTCCCCGGAAACCCGCGAACAACGGTGCCGAAACCGTGCAGCGGGCGGGCGGGGCGTCAGCGGATGGTGTGGCCGGCGGCCGCGAGCGCCTGCTTGGCCGCGCCGATCGTGAACTCCTGGAAGTGGAACACGCTCGCGGCGAGACACGCGTCGGCCCCCGCGTCGACGGCGTCGACGAAGTGGGCCGGCGTGCCGGCTCCCCCGCTGGCGACGATGGGGATGGTCACGGCGGCGCGTACGGCGGCGAGCATCCCTACGTCGTAGCCGGTCCTGACGCCGTCGGTCTCCATGCTGGTCAGCAGGATCTCGCCCGCCCCTAGCTGCTGCGCTTGCCGGGCCCACTCCACCGCGTCCAGCCCGGTCCGCGTGCGCCCGCCGTGCGTCACGACTTCCCAGCCCTCGCCGTCCGCGCGCAGCTTGGCGTCGATCGCGACGACGACGCACTGCGCCCCGAACGCCAACGACGCGCGCTCGATCAGCGACGGGTCGGCGACTGCGGCCGTGTTGAGCGAGACCTTGTCGGCCCCCGCCCGCAGCAGCGCGTCGACGTCCTCCACTGCTCGTACGCCGCCGCCGACGGTCAGCGGGATGAACACCTGCTCGGCGGTCCGCCGTACGACCTCGTAGGTCGTCTCGCGGTTGTCGCTCGACGCGGTGATGTCGAGGAAGCAGAGCTCGTCGGCGCCGTCGGCGTCGTAGCGCGCGGCCAGCTCGACCGGGTCGCCGGCGTCGCGCAGCTCCAGGAAGTTGGTGCCCTTCACCACCCGCCCGTTGTCGACGTCGAGGCACGGGATGATCCGTACGGCGACGGTCACGCGCGGTCCCCCAGGTAGGCGGTCGCCTCCACCTCGACCAGCATCCGCGGGTCGATCAGCGCGGACACCTCGACCATCGTGGTGGCGGGCCGGATGTCTCCGAAGACCTCGCCGTGCGCGCGGCCGTACTCCTCCCACCTGCTGATGTCGGTCACGAACATGCGCGTCCTGATGACATCCGCGAAGGTCGCACCGGCCCGCCCGAGAGCTGCGCCGATGATCCGCAGGCAGACGAGCGTCTGCTCGTACGGGTCGTCGCCGCCTTGGACCGCGCCGTCGACGACCCGCGGCGCGGTGCCGGACACCTCGACGAGCTGACCGGCGACGACCGTTCTGCTGTAGCCGACGATGGGCTCCCACGTGGCGCCGGACGAGATGCGCCGGACATCGCTCATCGGGCGACCTCGAGCGCCTCTTCGAGGGTGAATGCCTTGGCGTACAGGGCTTTCCCGACGATCGCGCCCTCGACCCCCAAGTCGACGAGCTCGCGCAGCACGCGGAGGTCGTCCAGCGACGACACACCGCCGCTGGCGATCACCGGCCGGTCGGTCGCCGCGCACACCGACTTCAGCAGCTCGACGTTGGGCCCGGTGAGGGTGCCGTCGCGGTTGACGTCGGTGACGACGTATCGGGCGCAGCCGTCGGCGTCGAGGCGGGCGAGCGTCTCGAACAGCTCGCCGCCGTCCTTGGTCCAGCCGCGGGCGGAGAGCGTCGTGCCGCGGACGTCGAGCCCGACGGCGATCCGGTCGCCCACCCGGGCGATCGCCGCGCGCACCCAGTCCGGGTCCTCGAGCGCTGCGGTGCCGAGATTGACGCGGGCGCAGCCGGTGGCGAGCGCGGCGTCGAGCGAGGCGTCGTCGCGGATGCCGCCGGACAGCTCGACTGCGACGTCGAGCTTGCCGACGACCGAAGCGATCAGCTCGCGGTTGCTGCCCCGGCCGAACGCCGCGTCGAGGTCGACCAGGTGCACCCACTCGGCACCCGCCTCCTGCCAGGTGAGCGCGGCGTCGAGCGGGTCGCCGTACCCCGTCTCGGTGCCGGCCTCGCCCTTGACGAGCCGGACCGCCTGGCCGCTCGCGACGTCGACGGCGGGGAGCAGGATCAGCGAGCTCATGCGAGGGTCCTCAGCCAGTTCTCGAGCAGGTGGGCGCCGGCGTCGCCGGACTTCTCCGGGTGGAACTGCGTGGCCGTGACGTGGCCGGCCTCGACGACGGCGGCGAACCGGCTGCCGTGGGTGGCCCAGCCGGCGACCTCGGTGATGTCGAAGTGCGCGGGCGCGCCGACGCACGCGGCGTAGGAGTGCACGAAGTAGAAGCGCGCGTCGTCGTCGATGCCGGCGAGCAGCGCGGAGTCCTCGCGGCGTTCGACGGTGTTCCAGCCCATGTGCGGCAGCACCGGTGCGTCGCGCAGCGCCCGGATCGTCCCGGGGAGGACGCCGAGCCCCTTGTAGCGGCGCTCGCCCTCCTCGCTCGCGTCGAAGAGCACCTGCATGCCGATGCAGATCCCCAGCACCGGACGCTCGCGGGCCACCCGGTCGCCGACGACCGCGCGACCACCCACGGACTCGACGCCGCTCATGCAGCCGTCGAACGAGCCGACGCCAGGCACCACCAGTCCGTCGCAGCGCACCGCGGCGACCTGGTCGCTCGTCACCGTGACGTCGGCGCCGACCCGCTCGAGCGCGCGCTGCGCAGAGCGCAGGTTGCCCGACCCGTAGTCGTAGACCACGACCTTCGGCTTGCTCACCTGGTCATCCAGGCGGCGGCGAAGACCGGCAGCGACGCGACGACCAGCGCGCCGCCGACGGCGAAGCGGCGCAGCTCGCCGCGCGACCGCGCCTGCACCGCGACGCCGGTGCAGGCGAGGACGACGAACAGCGCGAACAGCGCAGTGCTCACAGCACGCCCTTCGTGCTCGGTACGCCGGCGGTGCGGCCGTCCAGCGCGACCGCGTCGCGCAGCGCGCGGGCGACCGCCTTGAACTGCGCCTCCACGACGTGGTGCGCGTTGCGGCCGGACAGCACCCGGACGTGCAGGCACACCTGCGCGGCCGCGGAGAACGACTCGAAGATGTGCTTGGTCAGTGTGGTGTCGTAGGAGCCGATCAGCTCGACGATCGGCGGCTCCTCGTGCACGAGGTAGGGCCGCCCGGACAGGTCGACGGCGACCTGGACCAGCGCCTCGTCCAGCGGCACGAGCGCGTCGCCGAACCGGCGGATGCCGGCCTTGTCGCCGAGCGCGTCGCGCAGGGCCTGGCCGAGCGCGATCGCGGTGTCCTCGACGGTGTGGTGGCTGTCGATCTCGGTGTCGCCCTTGGTCCGCACCGTCAGGTCGAACCCGCCGTGCTTGCCGAGCTGGGTGACCATGTGGTCGAAGAACGGCACTCCGGTGTCACTGGACGCGGTCCCGGTGCCGTCGAGGTCGAGCTCGACCAGCACGCTCGTCTCCCCCGTCGTCCGGTCGATCCGCGCGGTCCGGCTCACGTGCGTACCTCCATCTGCTGCAGCACGTCGGCCAGCGCGGCCAGGAACGCGTCGTTCTCCGCCGGGAGGCCGACGCTGACGCGCAGCCACCCCTCGGTCCCGCGGCTCGACGAGAAGTCGCGCACCAGCACACCGCGGTCGAGCAGCGCCTGCCACACCGCGCGGCCGTCGGCGAACGGCCCGAAGAGCAGGAAGTTGGCGTCGCTCCCCGGCACCTGTACGCCGGGCAGTGCCGCCAGCGCCGCAGCCAACCGGTCGCGGTCGGCGTTGAGGGCGGCCACCGCGGCGAGCAGCTCGCCGCCGTGCGCGAGCGCGACTCGCGCCGCCGCCTGGGTCAGCGCGGACAGGTGATAGGGCAGCCGGACCAGCCGGATCGCGTCGACGACGGCCGGGTCGGCGGCCAGGTAGCCGACGCGCCCACCGGCGAAGCCGAACGCCTTGCTCATCGTCCGCGTCACGACCAGGCGCGGCCGGTCGGCGAGCAGCGACACCGCGGACGGTGCGTGGGAGAACTCCGCATAGGCCTCGTCGACAACGACCATGCCCCGCGCCGCGTCGGCGATCGCGGCGACCAGCTCGTGGTCGAGCGCCGTGGCCGTCGGGTTGTTGGGCGAGCAGAGGAAGACGATGTCGGGCTGCTCCAGCTCGACCGCGCGCACCGCGTCCGCGGCCGCGAGGGAAAAGTCCGCGGCGCGCTGCGCGGCCACCCAGCGCATGCCCGTGCCGGCCGCGATCAGCGGGTGCATCGAGTACGACGGCTCGAAGCCGAGCGCCGTCCGGCCGGCCCCGCCGAACGCCTGGCAGAGCTGCTGCAGCACCTCGTTGGAGCCGTTGGCGGCCCAAACGCCGTCCGCGCGGTGCCCGACGTACGCGGCGAGCTCGCTGCGCAGGTCGAGCGCCTCCCGGTCCGGATAGCGGTTGAGGCGGCCGCCCTCCCGAGCCACCGCGTCGCGCAGCGCGTCGACGACCCGCTGCGACGGCGGGTAGGGGTTCTCGTTGGTGTTGAGGCGCACCGGCACGTCCAGCTGCGGCGCGCCGTACGGGGTCAGCCCGCGCAGGTCCGCGCGGATCGGCAGGGCTTCAGCTCCGGTCATCGCAGCCGGACCTGGACGGCCTCGACGTGCGCGGCGAGCTCCTCGGCGCCGCCGAGCGCGGCGATGTGGTCGCCGACGGCGGCGAGCGCGTCGCGGCTGTAGTCGACGACGTGGATGCCGCGCAGGAACGTCCCGACGGACAGCCCTCCGGTGTGCCGCGCGGTGCCGGCCGTGGGGAGCACGTGGTTGCTGCCGGCGAGGTAGTCGCCGAGCGAGACGGGCGAGTAGGGGCCGACGAAGACCGCGCCGGCGTTGCGGACCCGCGCAGCGACCGCTGCGGCGTCCCGCGTGATCACCTCGAGGTGCTCGGCCGCCCAGCTGTCGACGACGCGCAGCCCGGCGCCGATGTCGTCGACGAGGACGTGCGCGGACTGGCCGGCGAACGCCTGCTCGACCCGCTCGCGGTGCCGCGTCGCCGGCACCTGCTTGCCGAGCTCGACGTCGACCGCGTCGAGCAGGTCGGAGCTCGTGGTGACGAGCAGACACGCGGCCAGCGGGTCGTGCTCGGCCTGGGCGATCAGGTCGGCGGCCAGGTGCGCCGGGTCGGCGCTGTCGTCGGCGAGGATCGCGATCTCCGTGGGACCGGCCTCCGAGTCCACGCCGACTACGCCCTTGACCAGCCGCTTGGCTGCAGCCACGTAGACGTTGCCCGGCCCCGTCACCAGGTCCACGCGTTCGCACTCGCTGGTGCCGTAGGCGAACATCGCGACCGCCTGCGCCCCGCCGACGGCGTAGACCTCGTCGACCCCGAGCAGCGCGCAGGCGGCGAGGATCGCCGGGTGCGGCAGCCCGCCGTACTGCTGCTGCGGCGGTGAAGCGAGCGCGAGCGACTCCACGCCGGCGACCTGCGCCGGTACGACGTTCATCACGACGGACGACGGATAGGCGACCCGGCCACCGGGGACGTAGAGCCCGACCCGCCGCACCGGAACCCAGCGCTCGGTGACAGTGGCGCCCGGTGCGACGTGGACCGTCTCGT
>DASQMY010000062.1:0-7243 GCA_035645255.1 Mycobacteriales bacterium | reverse complement strand
GCATCACCAAGCACCGCCTCTGCCTCCCGCAGCACGTCGCTCTGCGACGTCGCGTAGGTCCGCGGAGTGAACGCGGGATCGGCATGTCCCAGCCACGCGGAAATGACAGCGAGCGGAACGCCGCGCAGGTGCAGCAGCGTCGCCGCGGTGTGCCGTGCGTCGTGAAGCCGGATCGCGGGCACGCCGGCCGACTTGGCGAGTCGCGTGAACGCGTCGGAATAGCGCTCCGGTCTGACCGGTTGGCCGCCGCAGACCACCCGCCACCAGTGCCCTGCGCGTGTCGGTGAAGAATCCGTTTCCCGCGGTAAGCGCGGCCCCGGTGTGCCGGTGTCACCACACGGCACAGCGCGGTGTGAGAGCCGGGCCACCGTGGGGGCAATACACAGCGCGTGCAAGCAGCGCCTCGAGGATCGCCGTGCCATTCGGCGTCGCACTTCGACGAACGCCAGCAAGCACCAGATGTTGATCTTCAACAACGGTGTGGCCGAGGATCTCGGTCAGGCGGGATAGATTCCCGTCCGCCTCGGCCCGCGTCCGTGGAGGCTGGCCGCGCCCGCCGTCAGCTCGCGGCGACCACCGTCGGGCGCGAGCGTCGAGTGGCACGGACCGACAACCAGGTCCGCATCGCCGCCGCCGGCACGGGTTTGCTGAGGAAGTAGCCCTGTACGACGTCGCATCCGGCGTCGAGCAGGTGGTCCCAGACGAGCTGGGTCTCGACGCCCTCCGCCACGACGGTGAGGCCTAGGCTGTGCCCCAGGTCTACGACCGAGCGCACGATCGCGAGGTCGGACTCGTTGGCGCCGACGTCGAGCACGAAGCTGCGGTCGACCTTGAGCTCGTGGACTGGGAGTCGCTGGAGGTACGCCAGCGACGAGTACCCCGTGCCGAAGTCGTCCACCGACAGGCGCACGCCGGCCTCGTCGAAACGACGCAGCACCGGAAGTGTGCGTCCGGTGTCCGACATGATGCTGGACTCGGTCAGCTCGAGGGTCAGCTGGCACCCCGCGGCGCCGGTGCGCGCGAGCAGCATGAGCACGTGGTCGGCGAACCCAGCCTCGAGCAGGCTGCGCACCGACACATTGACCGCGATGCCGACCTCGTGGCCGTCGGCGAGCCAGGCGGCACAGTCACGCAGTCCCTGCTCGAGCACGAAGAACGTCAGCAGGGTGATGAGCCCTGTCTGCTCCGCGACGGGGATGAACTCGTCCGGCGAGACGACCCCGTGCTCGGGGTGCTTCCAGCGGAGCAGCGCCTCGGCGCCGACGATATCACCCGTGTGCACGTTCGCCTTCGGTTGGTAGTGCACGGCGAGCTGCTCGTCGTCGATCGCCCGCCGGAGGTCGGCCGCTAGCTGCAGCCGGCGAGGCGAGTTGTGGTCGTGCTCACGGCTGTAGGCGACGACGCCAGTCTTGCCGGTCTTGGCGCTGTACATCGCCACGTCGGCGCGTTGCAGCAGCTCGGACGCGACCAGCCCGTCGTCCGGCCAGATCGCCAGACCAGTGCTCGCCCGCACATCGAGGTCGATGCCATGGAGCCGCACCGGCTCCTCCACCGCGGTGAGGACCCTGCCCGCAGCAGCCATCGCCGCGTCCGCGACCGCATCGCCCGGGATGTCGCCCAGGTCGAGCAGCAGCGCGAACTCGTCGCCGCCCAGCCGCGCTGCGATGTCCGAGCCGCGTACGACACCGGTCAGTCGACGCCCCACCTCCTCGAGGAGTTGGTCGCCGGTGTGGTGGCCCAGCGTGTCGTTGACCTCCTTGAAGCCGTCGAGGTCCATAAGCACCACGGCGAGCCGCCTGCTGCCCGAGCAGACTGCGATAGCGGCGTCGGCCCGCTCGTGGAAGTGCAGCCGATTCGGCAGGCCGGTGAGGTCGTCGTGCATCGCCTGGAACTCCCGACGAGACGCCTCGTGGCGCAGCTCGTCGATCAACCGGCCCTTCTCGAGCGCCATGGACGCGTGACTGGCCAGCGTGGAGAACAGCCTCGCGTCCTCGTCGTCGAACGTGCTCACCTCACCGAGCCGGTTCGCGACAGCCAGCACGCCGTGCGAGCCGTCGCGCAGAGCGAGCGGCACGAGCAGGGCGTCCCTGGCTGCCAACTGCTCGAGGTAGGGTGCTAGCTCGTCCGGCACGGCGTGCCGTGCCGCGATCGCGGGCCGGCCCTGCCGTGCCGTCTTCCCGAGCAGTGACCGGAGCGTCCCGAGCTCGCCGGCGGCGGCGGGCGCCGTACCGCTCAGCGTCACCCGGACGTCCGGGGCGGTCCCGTCGGTGAGCACCACTAGATCGGCCACGTCAGCCCGCAGCAACTTGCGCGCGTGGTGGAGCATCGCCTCGATGACCTCGTCGGGGCGGGTCGCGTTACCGATCGACTCGCTGAAGTCGTGCAGCAGCTGAAGGCTCGCGTAGCGCTGCTGGAGGCCCGTGTATCCGCGGTACCCGGCGAAGAGCACCGCCGCGAGGACGCCCAAGATGAGGCCGGTCCACGCGTTGACCTGCAGCAGCAGCACAGCGACCAGCCCCAGGCTGCCGTTTGCGGCGGCGGTCCCGGCCGCGGCTACGAGAACAGCCGCCAACGTGGGCTCGGCACCGTGCCAGCGGATCACCACGTGGACCACGGCGATGCTGAGGAGGTCGGCGCACGCGATCGCCAGCAGCGCGGCGAGCCAGGCGATCGGCTTGGAGGCGGGCGGAAAGCCGAACAGACCCATCACGGCGAGCGCGACGGCGCACTCCGCCCACCAAAGTGATGCGTTGAGCGTGAACTTCAGCCACGGCTGACGCGGCACGAGGAGCAGTGCCAGCGCCTCGCCCACCAGGCGGGCGGCGATGAGCTGTGCCGGGCTGACCATAAACAGCCCGAGGACCATCGGCACCTCGGTGAGCGTGAAGCTGTGCGCGGCATCCCGGAACTCGACGTGGAAGACGAGCAGCCCGCCCAGCAGGAACAGCGAAGCGAGCAGCGGCAGTGAGCTGCCGGTGCCCGTGGTGTCCGGACCGCCGGACCGGCCGAGCGTCAGCGCGGCCGCCGCAAGCCACAGGCCGCCGCACAGGAGCAGCGTCCGCAGCGTGACGGACAGCTTCGCAGGTCGAGGAGGGGTCAGCACGTCCGGGTTATCGGCACGATGCGGCCCCACCGTGAGGCGGCATTGTCCTGCGCCGGCCGGCCCAGTGCGGGCGTCCAGAAGTTCCTCCGTTCGGCCGCCAAGACGCGGGGACTGCGCGTCGAGACAACATCGTCGGGGACACGTGGGGGCTAGGGAGCGAGACACATGAGCAGGTTGCACTGGACGACGTACGACACGCGTGGGCTGGCTTGGCGGCGCGCGCGCACGCGATTCATCGCGGCTGTGGTCGTCGTGGGCGTGGCGTCGGTGAGCGGCCTCACGGGGGTCGCCGATCGCGGCAGAGCCAACACGGGACTTACCGCGACCGCTGACCTCGCGCTCCTAGCGCAGCGCGTCAAGGCCGAGGAGGCGGCGCTCAGCGCCGCTCACCAGGCGCGCGTCCTGCGGATCGAGGCCGACGGCGCCAAGGAGCAGGCGGCCGTGACCGAGCGGGTGCGCGGCGGCGTCGAGCAGCTGCATGCCTCGGCGCGCGCCGCAGCAACCGCGCGAGCCGAGCGCGAGGTCGCCTCCCTGCAACAGGTGGACGCCGACCTCCGCGTGGCCCAGGCCGCCCTCCGGGCGCGGCTGGCGCAGGAGCGCGTCGCGATTGAGGCATTCTTCGACGGGTTGGTCACTGGTCTAGGTCAGGGTACGCCGACCCGCAGCGCGCTCGACGCGGCGAAGAAGCAGCTGGAGTCGCGCCGCAGCGGTGAGCTGAACGCGCTCAGCACCGTCCACACGGCGGAGTACGCGGAGCTCAAGCGCCGCACCGAAGCGGCGACCGCGGCGATCAGCGGACAGCTGGCGACGCTCGACGCCGACACCAAGACGCAGGAGGACGCACTCGCTGCGGAGCTGACCATTGTCAAGCGTGGTCTGGCGGAAGACCTCGCCGGAACCGTGCAGGCGATCGACGCCGAGGTGCGCACGGTGAAGGTGCGGCACGCGCAGGAGCTGCTCGACCTCGAGGACCTGCACGCTGCCCAGCTCCGCGTCGTGCCTTCGGCGAGCCGGCGCGCCCTCGAGACGAAGCAGTCGTTCGAAGAGGACGAGCTCAAGGCGATGCAGGCAGCCGAGCTGGCGGCCCAGGCCGCGGCGAAGCGAGCGGCAGGCAGCGCCGAGAGCGCTGCGCGACACGCGGCAGAGGCCGCACACGACCTAGACCGAGCGGCACTCAGCACGGCTTCCTCCGCTGCCAAGGCTGCGCTGTCCGCGAACAGAAGCGCGACCGCCGCCTCCGGCAGCGCACAGCTCTCGGCGCTGGACGGCGACCACGACCGCCGCTACGCCGCGGTCAAGGCGACCTATGACAGCGCCGTCGCTGGAATCGGCAAGGGGGTCCCCGGACTAGTCGCCGCGAGAACCGACCGGCTCACCAAGGACGGGCAGGAGCAGCTCGAGGCGATCGCCGCGCTCGGCGCCACGGGCGACGCTCGCCGCAGGACCGTAGTGGGCGAGTACGACGAGAAGGACTCCGCCGCCCACCGCAGGCTCAAGCACGACATCGCGGCCACCGAGCGGAGTGGCCGGCACGACCACAACCGCGCGGAGTGGCAGACCAAGCAGGCGCTCGGCCGGGCGGCCCGCGACTACGACCGGCAGCAGCGGCTGCTGAAGTCCGACTACTTCACGCTGCGCATCCGCGCCCTCGCGTTCCTCGAGCGCCCGGACAGCTACGCATCCGTGACGGCCGCGTTCGACCCAGCCACCGACCCCGGCTCGCTGTACAACGTCGCCCGGCGCATCGGCGCGACCGCCGTTCCGGCCGACGTAACAGGGCGATCGGTCGGCGTCGCGCTGATCGACACCGGCGTCGTCGACGCACCGGCGCTCGAGAACGCTGACGTGGAGATCGGACCCGACTTCTCGTTCGAGGACGTCGTGTCGGAGCTGCGTGGCCGCGACACCATGGGCCATGGCACGCACCTCGCGGGCATCATCGCCGCCCGAGACGCGGCCTGGGTCGGCGGTGATCGCCAACGGCGCCCCGAACGCGTCCTCGGCATCGCGCCGGATGCACGCCTGGTCAGTGTGAAGGCCGGTGCCGCGGACGGCGCCGCCGACGTTACGCAGATCATCGCCGCGATCAACTGGGTGGTGGCCAACAAGGACAAGGACGGCCGCAACATCCGCGTCCTCAACCTCTCCTTCGGCACCGACGGAGTCCAGGACCACCAACTCGACCCGCTGTCGTACGCCGTCGAGCGAGCCTGGCGCGCCGGCATCGTGGTCGTCGTCGCGGCCGGCAACGACGGCTGGGCGGCGCCGGGACTCACTAACCCGGCGCGCAACCCGTTCGTGATCGCCGTCGGCTCGTCGCAAGCGGTCAACGGCAAGGACGACGTGCCGTCGGACTACTCCAACGGTGCGGTCGCAGGGCGCGGGGTCGACCTGGCCGCCCCCGGCCGGTCGATCGTCAGCGTCCGCAACGAGGGCTCGCGAAGCGACGAGCGCAACCAAGTCGGACGAGTCGGCGACACCATGGTCCGCGCCAGCGGCACCTCGCAGGCAGCGGCCGTCGTCTCGGGTGCCGCCGCGCTCCTGCTCTCGGCCCGGCCGGGCCTGAATCCCGACCAGGTCAAACACGTGCTCATGGCGTCCGCCGTCAGCCCGGACGGCGACGACGTCGAACTGGTCGGAGCCGGCTATCTTCGGGTGCACGCGGCGCTGGGCTGGATGGACCTGGGGCTGCCGCAGACCTGGCAGCCGGCGACCGGGCTCGGCACCCTGGACGGCGCGCGCGGGTCTGTCCGCGTCCTCCGCGATGGCATTGTGCTGGAGGGCGAGTTCGACATCTTCGGGTCGAGCTGGTCGGGGTCGCGCTGGACGCAGGACGCCTGGTCCGGCTCGCGCTGGACCGGCTCGCGCTGGACGGAGGCAGCCTGGACGGGGTCGCGATGGACGGGCTCCGGCTGGTCCGCGGACGTGTGGACCGGTCCGTCGTGGAGCGGGTCACGGTGGACAGCCGACATCTGGAGCGGGTCGCGCTGGACCGGCTCGCGCTGGACGTCCGACGGCTTCACCGGGTCGCGATGGACAGGCTCACGGTGGACCGCTGGCGGTTGGTTCGGAGTCGGGTGGGACGACGGCCCCGCCACGGAGACGACGGCGGGTGCCGAGCCAGTGACGGCCGAGGCGGTGTCCGCCGCGGCCGCCTCGTAAGCCGGACACTCCACCGCTGCTTCTGCGCCGCACCACCTTGGGTAGCACGTCGAACGTGGCGTCGATGTTGAGGCGAAGCGGACCTCGCGATGATCGCCGGGCCACTGCAGGTGTGGTTGGCGACGCTCGAACGACCGGCGTACCGGGCGAACGGTAGCGGCAGCCGGAGCGTCGCCGCCGGCCGTCCAGTCGCCGACGACCGCGCCTACCCCGTGCAGCCGAGCTAGGCGGCGCCGCCGTACGACGAACCCGTGCTGGCTTCGGCTGCCCGGGGTCAGTCGGTGCGTGAAGGCTCGTGCACTGGACGGGGACGCCCGATCGGCGGACGACCGGCTCACACTGATCGCCCGAACTGGGTCCTTGGTAGGTCCGGCCGGGACCACGCTTGCTGATGCAAGCGGGCAGCAAGCAGCGCCTCTTGATCGCCGTGCCGTTCGCGTGCCGTAGCCAGTCGAGACCGCATGCGTCTGGGTCCACTTCCCTGGACAGCCACAGGTTGCCACCTGCGGAAAACGCACCTTCCGCAGACGCCAGCAAGCACTAGATGTTGATCTTCAAAACCGGGCGCGGCGGGGGAGTCGGCGCATCTGGCCGCAAGGCATCATCGGCCGACGAGCTGTCCGTCGGTCATGGCGCCTCCGGATCGGAGATCTACGCGCGCGGCGCCTCATTACATCGGCGCGAAGCGCTTGGAGCCGGAGCGACCGCGCTCGCTTCGGCAGGCCGGCGAGCTCAAGGCGCGCGGCGTCGAAGACGTCCTCATCGTCGTCTGCGACAGGCTGACCGGGCTGCCGGCCGCCGTCACCAGCGTCTGGCCGCGGGCGGTCGTCCAGACCGGCATCGTGCACCTGACCCGCGCGTCGCTGCGCTGGGTGAACTACAAGGACCGCAAGAAGGTCTGCGCGCAGCTCAAGCTGATCTACGGCGCGCCATCCGAGCAGGCCGCCCGCGACGCGCTCGACGCGTGGACCGACAGCG
>DASQMY010000061.1:0-8543 GCA_035645255.1 Mycobacteriales bacterium | reverse complement strand
ATTCACGGACCGCCGCCTTCGCGGAGGCGCTGGGTGCGGCTCTCGGCGCTGCCGACGAGGTCATCGTCATGGAGGTCTACGCCGCCGGCGAGGACCCGATCCCCGGCGCGACCGGGCAGTCCGTCGCCGCCGCCGTGCCGCTGCCGGTGGAGCGGGTCGCCTTCGAGCCGTCCTGGGTCGCGGTCGCCGGGCTGGTGGCCGGCCGCGCGCGGGCCGGCGACATCGTCCTGACGATGGGCGCCGGCGACGTGACGCAGCTGGCGACCGAGGTGCTCGCCGCCCTGCAGGAGCGAGCTCCGGCGTGACGCGCTACCTGCCGCAGTGGTGGTGCCCACCGGCGGAGTCTGGCGCCGTCAACGCCTGCGCCGAGGAGCTGATCGGCCGCGGGCTGGACGTGCGCCGCGGGCAGCCGCTCGGGTCGTGGACGACGCTCGGGGTCGGCGGCGCCGCGGCGGTCTACGTCGAGCCGCGCGACCTGGCGGAGGTCGGCGTGCTGATGGAGGTCATCGGCCGGACGGCCGAGTCCGCCGTACCGCTGCTGGTGATGGGCCGCGGGTCCAACCTGCTCGTGTCCGACTCCGGCTGGCCCGGGGTGGCGCTGCGGCTGGGTGCCGGCCTCAAGCACTACGTGCGGGACGGGCTGCGGGTCGAGGCCGGCGGCGGCACGTCCATGCCGGCGCTCGCGGCGTGGTGCGCCAAGGAGTCGCTGGCCGGCCTGGAGTTCGCGGCCGGCATCCCGGCGACGGTCGGCGGGTCGGTCCGGATGAACGCCGGCGCGCACGGCGGCGAGACCGCCGACCTGCTCGTCGAGGTGGACGTCGCCGTCCCCGGTGACCGCACGCCGGCCACGCTGAAGCGGGACGAGATGGGCTTCGGCTACCGGCGGTCCAGGCTGCCCGCGCGGTCGGTCGTCGTGGCCGCCCGCTGGGACCTGGCGCCCGGTGACCCGGCGGCGATCCGCCGGGAGCTGGACGAGCTGCGCGCGTGGCGCCGGGACACCCAGCCGCTGCGCCAGCGCAGCTGCGGCTCGGTGTTCACCAACCCGAGCGGTGACTCGGCCGGCCGCCTCGTCGACGCCGCCGGGCTGAAGGGCCGCCGCCGCGGCGGGGCGCAGATCAGCGAGAAGCACGCCAACTTCATCGTCGTGGAGCCGACGTGCCTGGCCGCCGACGTGCTGCGGCTCATCGCCGACGCACGGCGCGCCGTGCACGAGGTCGGGGGACCGCTGCTCGAGCCCGAGGTGCGCGTCGTCGGGGACTTCGCGGAGGTCGCCGATGACGACGCGTGAGTCGGCGCCGGCGACCACGGCGCGCTTCACCGCCGCGGCCGAGGCCGGCCGGCGCCGCCGTACCCGGGTGGTGGTGGCGGCGGCGGTGCTCGCCGTGCTGCTCGGCGCCGCCGAGGCGGTGCGGCGGTCCGACCTGCTGCGCGTGGCAGACGTGCAGGTGTCCGGCGCGGAGCGGGTGAGCGACGACGCGGTACGCCGGGCGGCGGCGGTCGCCGACGGGTCGCCGATCTACTCGGTCGACCTCGCCGGTATCCGCGACCGGGTCGGCGCCCTGCCGGCCGTGCGTACCGTGCGGGTCGCGCGCAGGTGGCCGCGGACGGTCCGGATCACCGTCGTCGAGCGGGTGCCCGTCGCGGTCGTGGCCAGGCCGGGGGCCGGCCTGCTGCTCGTCGACGGGTCGGGCACCCAGATCGAGCAGGTCGCCAAGGCGCCGGCCGGGCTGCTCAGGATCCGCGCCGCCGCTGGGGTCGACCAGGTCGCCATGCGCGAGGCGCTCGCGGTCGTCGCCGCGCTGACGCCCGAGCTGCGGCCCGAGGTCACCGCCCTGAGCGTCGCCTCGCGCGACGACATCGTGCTGACGCTGCGCGGGGGCCGGACGGTCGTCTGGGGCAGCGGCGAGAACTCCGTTCGGAAGGTCGCCGTGCTGACCGCGCTGCTGCCGAAGAAGGCGACCATGTACGACGTGAGCGCGCCGGACGCGCCGGCCTTCCGGTGACTCCGGCGCCGGCGCCCGGAGGCGGGTGCGGCGGCCGCCGCTGACTCGTGCGACGTCGGACCGACGACTTGCGCGACACGCCCGCGTGAGTCTTGACCCTCCCGCGACGCAGCCCTTAATGTCCCCGCCACAACCTCAGGTTGACATAACTCTAACCGTGAAGTTGACGGTGAGGGTGCCGGGGAAGAAGGTCGGCCCCGAGGTTGCTTCCCCAGTCCCACCGCTCGGCGTGCCTTCCCTGCACGACCGAGCAGACCGGGACGGGCCTCCGGCCGGCGCGCTCGGCGTCGGCTCCGGTCCACCACAGCTGTGGTCCCCGCGGCGTGCCCGCCGCGCGGGAGAAGCACAACGAGAGGCGTCGAGCTCGTGGCAGCACCGCAGAACTACCTGGCCGTCATCAAGGTCGTCGGCATCGGGGGCGGCGGCGTCAACGCCGTCAACCGCATGATCGAGGTCGGGCTGAAGGGCGTCGAGTTCATCGCGGTCAACACCGACGCCCAGGCACTGCTGATGAGCGACGCCGACGTGAAGCTCGACATCGGACGTGAGCTCACCCGCGGGCTGGGCGCCGGCGCCGATCCGGGCACCGGCCGGCAGGCGGCCGAGGACCACGCCGACGAGATCGAGGAGGTCCTCAAGGGGGCCGACATGGTCTTCGTGACGGCCGGCGAGGGCGGCGGCACCGGCACCGGCGGCGCGCCGGTCGTGGCGAGCATCGCCAAGAAGCTCGGCGCGCTGACGATCGGCGTCGTGACCCGGCCGTTCGGCTTCGAGGGCCGGCGCCGGGCCGGCCAGGCCGAGGAGGGCATCACCTCGCTCCGCGAGGAGGTCGACACCCTCATCGTCATCCCCAACGACCGGCTGCTGCAGATCTCCGACCGCCAGGTGAGCGTGCTCGACGCGTTCAAGGCGGCCGACCAGGTCCTGCTCTCCGGCGTCCAGGGCATCACCGACCTGATCACGACCCCCGGGCTGATCAACCTCGACTTCGCCGACGTCAAGGCGATCATGAGCGGGGCCGGCTCGGCGATCATGGGGATCGGCCGGGCGCGCGGCGACGACCGGGCCGTGGCCGCGGCCGAGGCGGCGATCTCCAGTCCGCTGCTCGAAGCGAGCATCGAGGGTGCGCACGGCGTGCTGCTCAACATCTCCGGTGGCAGCGACCTCGGCCTGTTCGAGATCAACGAGGCGGCCGACCTGATCGCGCAGGCCGCGCACGCCGACGCCAACATCATCTTCGGTGCGGTCATCGACGACGCGCTCGGCGACGAGGTCCGGGTCACCGTCATCGCCGCCGGTTTCGACGGCGGCGCGCCCAAGCGCCGGGAGTCGGTTGCGGTCCGTCGGCCCGAACCGGCGCAGACCCCCGCCGCGGCGCCGGCCCCCGCCCCGGCCGTCGCCGCGGCCGCACGACCGGTCAACACCGAGATCGACCTCACCAGGGAGCGCGCGCCGGAGCGGCCGGCGGCCCGCCCGGCGGCCGAGCCGGTCCCGGTCATCCAGCAGCGGAGCGAGCCGCGCCGCACGCTGGTGTTCGAGGACACCGACGACCTGGACGTCCCGGACTTCCTGAAGTAGTGCCCGGCGTCTCCCTGCTGGCGGCCGATCTCGGCGACCGGGTCGTCGGCGGCTTCACCCGGCGGACCGGCGGCGTCAGCGCCGGGCGCTACGCCTCGCTCAACGTCGGGCAGCACGTCGGCGACGACGAGTCCGCCGTGCACCACAACCGGCAGCTGCTCGCCGGGGTGGTCGGCGTACCGATCGACCGGCTGTGCTTCATGGAGCAGGTGCACGGGTCCGACGTGGTCACCGTCGACGGCGACGACGTCGTACGCCGGATGGCCGGTGCCGCCGAGCCCCTGCGCGCCGACGGAATGGTCACCGCGCTGCCGGACGTCGGGCTCGCGGTCCTGGTCGCCGACTGCCTGCCGGTGCTGTTCGCCGACGACCGGGGCGGCGTCGTCGGCGTCGCGCACGCCGGGCGGCTCGGCCTCGCCGCCGGGGTCCTGCAGGCGGTGCTGGGCGCGATGTCCGCGCTGGGCGCCCGGTCCGCCGACGTGCGCGCAGTCGTCGGTCCGGCGGTGTGCGGACGCTGCTACGAGGTGCCCGAGGCGATGGCCGCCGAGGTCGAGGAAGCCGTGCCGGGTTCGCTGACGACCACGAGCGCGGGGACCACGGCGCTCGACCTCTCTGCGGGCGCCCGGCGGCTGCTGTCCGGTCTCGGGCTGCGCAGCGTCGACGTCGTCGGCGGCTGCACGCGCGAGGACGCCGACACCTGGTTCTCCTACCGGCGGGACGGGGCGACCGGTCGGCAGGCCGGTGTCGTCGCGCGGCGATGAGCGACCCGCGCCTCGCGGAGCTCGCGGCCGCCCTGGCGGCGGTCCGCGCCCGCATCGCCGGCGCCTGCGCGGCCGGGCGCGACCCGGCCGAGGTCACACTGGTCGCGGTGAGCAAGACGTGGCCGGCCGCCGACGTGCTGCGGCTGCACTCGCTCGGCGTACGGGACTTCGGTGAGAGCCGGGACCAGGACGCGAAGGCGAAGGCGACCGCGCTGGCGGCCGCCGGCGCCGACGTGCGCTGGCACTTCGTCGGCCGGCTGCAGCGCAACAAGTGCGCCTCGGTGGCCGGCTACTCCTCCGTCGTGCACGCCGTCGACCGGCGCGAGGTGGTCGACGCCCTGTCCGCCGCCGCAGCCCGGCAGGGCCGCCTGGTCGATGCGCTGGTGCAGGTCAGCCTGGACGGCGACCCCGAGCGCGGCGGCGTCGCCCGCGCAGCGGTGCCCGAGCTGGCCGAGGCGGTCGCCGCTGCAGCGGGCCTGCGACTCGCCGGGGTGATGGCGATCGCCCCGCTCGGCGGTGATCCGGACGCTGCGTTCGGCGCGCTCGCGGCAACCGCAGCCGAGCTGCGCCGCAGCCACCCGGCGGCGGCAACGGTCTCGGCCGGCATGACCGGCGATCTCGAGGCGGCGATCAGACACGGTTCAACTTGTGTGCGTGTCGGCACCGCTCTGTTCGGCAGTAGGGGCGTGCCGCTCCACTAGACTTCGCGGCCAGCAGGGCCTGTCGCACGGACGGCGGCAGGAGTCGGTCCGGGAGTGCGGACCTCGCAGGAGAGGAGCGCCACAGTGGGGCGGTTCCGGAGCGTCGCGGTCTATCTCGGGCTGGTCGAGGAGCCCGACTCGGAGTACGACGACCTCGAGGACTACGACCAGCCGGTTCCCGTGCGGTCACCGGGAGCCGAGTCCTCGCGGGCGCGGCGCAGCGCCGGTGTCGACCGCTACGAGCAGGTCGGTGCGCTCGCCGTCGACGTCGACCGGCACCGCCACGTCGACGACTACACCCGTCCGGCGATGCCCGCGGTGCCCGCCTACCGCATCACGACGTTCGTCCCCGCGAGCTACAACGACGCCAAGCAGGTCGGCGAGCACTACCGGCAGAACGTGCCGGTGATCATCAACCTCACCGAGCTCGACGACCGCAGCGCGATGCGGCTGATCGACTTCTGCGCCGGCCTGACGTTCGGCCTGCACGGGACGCTCGAGCGGGTCACCAACAAGGTGTTCCTCCTCTCGCCGGCTGACGTCGAGGTCACCGCCGAGGACAAGGCGCGAATCCGCGAGGGCGGCTTCTTCAACCAGTCGTAGCACCGCCCATCGAGGAGCTAGAGAGCAAGCCGTGCTCGACTTAGTTGAATCCGTCATCATCACGCTGCTCAACGGGTTCCTGCTGCTCATGCTCATCCGGTGGGTCGTCGACCTGGTCATGGCGTTCATGCCCGACTGGCGACCCAAGGGGTTCATGATCGTCGTCCTCGAGCTGACCTACACGGTGACCGACCCGCCGCTGCGGTTCCTCCGCCGGTTCATCCCGCCGCTGCGGATGGGCCGGTTCTCGCTCGACCTGTCGTTCATCCTGCTGCTCATGCTGATATCCATCGGCCTGATTCCGCTGGTCCGCACCGTGTTCGGCAACCTGCGATGATGCGTCGTGCCGTAGACCGCTCGACTGAGGTGACCCGATGCCGCTGACTCCCGAGGACGTCCGCAACAAGGAGTTCCGCTACTCCTTCCGCGGCTACAACGAGGAGGAGGTCGACGCGTTCCTCGACGAGGTCGAGGCCGAGGTCGGCCGACTGCTGACCGAGAACAACCAGCTCCGGCAGCGCGCCGCGGCGCCCCCCGCACCGGCACCGGCCGGACCGGCGCAGGCACCGATGAGCGAGACCGAGGAGATGCTGCGGCGGACCCTGCTCATCGCGCAGCGCACGGCCGACGAGACGGTGGCTCAGGCGAAGGCCGAGGCGGACAAGCTGCTCGCCGACGCGCGCAACCAGTCGGAGGCGATGATCTCGTCGGCCCAGCAGCAGGCCAGTGCGCAGCTCGGCGACCTCGACAACCGTCGCCGCGCGCTCGAGCAGCACATCGAGAGCCTGCGCGGCTTCGAGCGCGAGTACCGCACCCGGCTCAAGGCCTACCTCGAAGCTCAGCTGCGCGACCTCGACAGCAGGTCGGCCAGCGGCTCGACCCCGGCCGGCCAGGCGCCCGGCGCAGGAGGCGGCCAGGCTCGCCCTGCCGACGCCGCGCAGCGCAGCGCTCCGCCGGCCGACGGGCAGGCCCGGCCGGCAGCCGACGCGACGCCCCGGCCGGCCCCCGACGCGGCGTCCCGGCCGCGGGAGTCCGGCGTGACTGCTCCGGTGTCCCCCGGTGGCGAGTCGTCGCCGGGCGGGTTCGTCCGGCGTCCCGACGCGGCCCCGAGCGGCGAGCCGCCGCGCGTCGCGCAGTAGCCCACACAGCGCTCGTACGGCCGCGCGTCGCGACGCCGGGCGCGGCACTCCCGCCGGTACGATGCGGCGACCTGACGACGCTCCAGCGCAGAGGTGGCCGACGTGATCGTGCTCAGTGCGTTGCTGGTCGTCGCAGCGCTCGTCCTGCTGCTCGTCGGGCTGATCGCGACGGACGGCGTACTGCTGATCTGGGTGTCGATCGCGGCCAGCCTGACCGCCGGCGTGCTGCTGCTCGTCGGCATCATGCAGCAGCGGCGCCGCGCGGCCGCCGCGCCGGTGCCTCGCGACGAGCCGCACTCCAACGTCGTCACGACGTCCGGTCCGCCTGCGGCGACCTCGCCCAGCTGGGCGGCTGGGGCCGCCATCCCGGCGCCGACGTTCGACGAGCCGACGGCTCCGGAACGGGTCGAGGAGCGTGGCTCCGCTCCCGTCGTCGCGATCGAGCCGGCCGACGCGCCGCCGCCGGTGCCCGCCGTCACGTCGGTGCCTGCCGGTGACGTCGAGGACGCCGACGACATCGCGCCCGGCGACCCGCTGCCGATCGCGGCAGCCGAGGTCTTCGTGCTGCCTGGCCGGCCGCGCTACCACCTCAGCGGGTGCCGGTTCCTCGCCGCCCACGAGGACGCGACCGGCCTGACGCTCGCCGACGCGCAGGCCAAGGGCTACACCCCCTGCGGCATCTGCCGGCCGCACTAGATCGCTCGCTGAACGCGACCGCCCGCCCTCGGCGTGCGGGCGGGCGGCCGCGTTCCTATCGGGTCTGCTGACGCGCCCCGCGGGTCTGGGGGAGGGATGCGCGTGGAGACGTCAGCGGCGGAAGGGATCGCGAGCCGGGGGGAGGGGCATCTGCACTCGCGAACCCTCCACGGCCAGGCTGGCGAGTGCCATAACCCGGCCGAGGATCGAAGCGGTCGTCTCGCCGGCGGCTACGCCGCTGGCGGTGACCATTGCACGGTAGATCGTCGCGTAGTGCCGGACCGGCGTGTCGTAGCTCCAGTCCACCGAGCCCAGGTGTACGGCGGACCCGTGCGATCCGCCCGGGCCGTCGAACGGCCCGCTCCAGACCTGGATGCCGGCGGGGCCGGCGGCGAGGAAGCCGCCGCGCGAGACGTCGAGCCGCTCGGCCGACTCGAGCAGCGCCCGGGCGTCGCGCTCCTGCAGGACCATCGCCGGCCGGACCTGGCTGGACAGCGCCGGCCGGGCGATGGCGTTCGGACGCAGTCGCACACTTGCCATCGCCTGCTGGGCACTGAGGGGTAGCGCGGTCACCGACACTGCGACCTCCAATGAGCTGACGGCGGTTGTTACGCCTACTTCATCGGCTGGCCCGGATGCCGATCTCACTCCGCCGTTCGGGTGATAAGTCGTCCCGTTCCGATGCGCCATCCGCCGCGGGTCAGCTGCCGGCGGTCCGCAGCCACCAGGTCAGCCCGAGCTCGACGTCCTCGTGCGGCGCCATGTCGACCGGCGGGGGACCGGCGGCGAACGTCACCGCGAGCACCTCGTCCGCGACCCGGGCTGCGTGCTCCTGCAGCGCCGCGCCGACCTCGCCGTCCGCCCTCCACCACAGCTCGATCCGGTCGGCGACGTCGAGCCCGGCGGTCTTGCGGCTCTCCTGGAACAGCCGTACGGCGTCGCGCGCCAACCCGGCGCGGCGCAGCTCGGGTGTGACTTCCAGGTCGAGCGCGACCGTGGCGCCGGCCTCGGACGCGACGGCCCAGCCGGCCCGCGGCGTCTCGGTGAGCAGCACCTCGTCCG
>DASQMY010000060.1:0-9609 GCA_035645255.1 Mycobacteriales bacterium | reverse complement strand
CAAGATGGCTGCACACACAAGCGCCTGACCGGTCGCCGAGTCCCGCCCACGGTCAGCACGGCGCCCCTACTCCACACCCGGGCGGGAGCGGGGGACCCAAGGTCTCTCGGTCTGCAGCGATGCAGGCCTCGGGGCGAAGCGCACTCCTGTGCGCCGGGCACTCTCAGGCCCGAGCCCGACAGCTCACCTCGTAGGCGCCGGGACCGACACGCATGACCCACATCCACGCACGGCCGGGGCACCCTGCCGGCCGCCGCGACCGCAGCATGCGGCGCGGACCTCGTGCCCAGTCACCTGCGACGGCACCGCGGCGCACGCTGCTCGTGGTCTCGACCGGCGTCGTCCTCGCGGCTCTCCCTGCCGCACCGGCAGCCGCTGCACCACCGCCCGTGACGTCGCCGGCGGCGGAGCGCGCGCCTGCCCGCTACGTCACCGACCTCGTCCCCGTCGGACCCACGCTGCGTGGGTCCGCATCGTGGTACGGCCCCGGCTTCGAGGGCCGCCCCACCGCCAGCGGCGAACGCTACGACCCGAGGCAGCTGACCGCCGCGCACAAGACGCTGCCGCTCGGCACCCGGCTGCGGGTCTGCCGGGCCGGCCGCTGTGTCGTCGTCCGGGTCAACGACCGCGGGCCCTACGTCGGCAAGCGGTTCATCGACCTGTCGCACCGCGCGGCGTCGCAGGTCGGCATCACCGGGCCCGGCGTCGGGAACGTGACCGCAACCGTGGTCCAGGAGCGCGAGCGGCGAGCGGCCGCAGCGGTCCGGCGGGCGGCCCGCCGTACGCCGCCCCGGGTGACGCGGGCGGCGCCGCGGGCTGCGGTGCGCGTCGTCCCCGCGCCGGGACCGGCGCCCGCGGTCGCGCCGGTCGCCACCCGACCGGTCCGCGCAGCGCGCGACGTGGCCCCCACCGCCAGCGGTGGCGACCTGCTGCCTGCGGCGCTCGCGGTGATGCTGGCCGCGTGCGCGACGACGGTGTCGCGGCGCGCCCGCAGGTCGGCGGCGCGCTAGCCTCACGGCGCCAGAGTCCGCCGGCGAAGGGTTGTGGATGGCCGCACCGCTGCGCGTGGACCGGACCGGCGACGGTGTGGTCGTGCTGACGCTCGTCCTGCCCGATCGGCGCAACGCGATGACGACGGAGCTCACTGCGGCGTGGGCCGCCGCCGTCACCGATGTGCAGGCCGACGCGGCGGTGCGCTGCGTCGTCGTGACCGGCGCCGGCTCGGCGTTCTGCGGCGGCGGTGACCTCGACTGGCTGGCGGAGTCCCCGGGGCTGACCGTGCCGCAGCTGCGGGAGCGGATGGTGCCGTTCTACCGCGCCTGGCTGTCGATCCGCTCGATCGAGGTGCCCGTGCTCGCTGCGGTCAACGGGCCGGCGATCGGTGCCGGGCTGTGCCTCGCGCTCGCCTGCGACCTGCGCTATGCGGGGGAGTCGGCGCGGTTCGCGGCACCGTTCGCCGCGCTGGGCATGCACCCGGGCATGGGCGCGAGCTACCTGCTGCCCGAGGTCGTCGGGCTCGCGACGGCCCGGGAGCTCCTCCTCACCGGCCGGGTGGTCGCCGCCGACGAGGCGGTCGAGCTCGGGCTCGCCCAGCGGGTGTACGCCGACGACGCACTGCTGCCGGCCGTTCTCGACATCGCGGCGGCCATCGCCCGGCAGGCACCGCTGGCGATCCGGCTGACGAAGGCGACGCTCGCCGCGCGGCCGGCGTCGCTGGACGCGGCCCTGGAGTGGGAGGGGCTCGCCCAGCCGATCACGATGGCCACGTCCGACCTCCGCGAAGGCCTTGCGGCACAGGCGGAACGCCGCCCGCCGAGCTTCACCGGCGAGTGAACGACGAAGCCCCCGAAGCCATTCGGTCGCCACTCGGCTTCCCCTTCCGAGTGGTGACGTCAGGCCCGGGGGCTCCGTCGAGCAGCAACCTACGGACCGCCCGTCGGCAGCGTCAACGCACCCTGTGGACGGTGCTGGGGACGAGGTGTGGGCAACGCGGGGTGTCGCTGTGGACGACCCTGGGACACCTGTGTGGACAGGCTGCCGGTCTCGGTTCCTGCACCCGGCTGACCTGCGGCGACCGCCGGTCCGCGCTGTGGACGCAAGAAACTTCTCCACATCCGGCTGTCGACGGCGCGATTCCGTCGGGGCCGGCCGCTAGCGTCGACGCATGCCCAGACCGCAGCCCGACAGCACCGGCCGCACCCGCGTTCTCCGCACCGCGGCGGGCGGCGTGGAGGTCGAGGTGGTGCGCAGCACCCGCCGCCGGCGCACCGTGTCCGCCTACCGCGAGGGCGACCGGACGATCGTGCTGGTGCCCGCGCGGATGACCGCGGCGGACGAGCAGCACTGGGTCGACACGATGGTCGCGCGGCTCGCGGCGAAGGACACCAGACGGCCGCCGTCGGACGCCGATCTGCTGCGCCGGGCGGAGCAGCTGTCCCGCCGGCACCTGGGCGGGCGGGCGCGGCCCGCCTCCGTGCGCTGGGTCGGCAACATGCGCTCGCGGTGGGGTTCAGCGACGCCCGCCGACCGGACGATCCGGCTGTCCGACCGGTTGCGGGAGATGCCCGACTGGGTCGTCGACTACGTCCTGGTCCACGAGCTCGCCCACCTGCTCGTGGCCGACCACTCCGAGCGGTTCTGGGCGCTCGTCGCGGCCTATCCACGGGCGGAGCTGGCCCGCGGCTACCTGCTCGGCGTCGTCAACGCCCGCGCGGCAGACCCGGAGGACGAGGCGGTGGACGACCTCGCGGGACAGGACGCGGCGGACGCTCTCGCCGGGCACGACGCGGCCGAGCCGCTGGCGGCGGTGATCGACCTCACCGAGGGTGCCGCCGGGCGGCACCGCGGGCCCGGGCAGTCGCGGGCAACCGCCCGACCGGGCGCCGCCGGGTCGCCCAGCGCCGGGTCGCCCACCGCAGCGACGCTGTGGTGAGCGGGCGCATCGCGGCGGCGCTCGTCCGGCCAGGCGGCGAGGGCGCGCCGCCCGGTGTCGACCCGGACGCGTTCGCGCGCTCGCTCGCCGAGGACACCTACGAGGTGCTGGCCGATCTCGCGGAGTGCTCGGCCGGCGTGGTCGCCTGCCCGCCGTCGTACGGCGGCACCGCGACGTCTCTGGTGTGGCCCGGCGCGCCGGTCCTCACCGTCGCCGACGGTGCCACTGACGTGGTGACCGGTGGTGCGGTCCGCGCGCTGGCCGGGCTGGGCTTCGACGAGGTGGCGGTCGTCGCCGGCGACACGCCGGACCTGCCCGGGCTGCTCGTGGGCAAGCTGTTCTCGGCACTGACCGGCGCGGAGGTGGCGGCCTGCCCGGCGGCCGGCGGCGGCCTGGTGGCGATTGCCGTGCGGGTGCCGGTGCCCGGCTGGCTGGCGGCGGCCGAGGCGGGCCTCGACACGGCGGACGCCGCCGAGCGGCTGTCCCGAGCGGCGCCGCGGCCGGCGCAGCTGGCTGTCGTGTCCGGGTGGCACCGGCTGCGCACACCGGCCGACGTCGCTTCGCTCGACCCTGGGTTGGAAGGCTGGGAGACGACCCGCGCGCTGCTGAGCCGTTGAGGCTGCGCGGTGGACCGAGGAGCGGGCAGCAACCGGCCCGCAGGCGCGAGAGGACGCACACGCGATGGCGATCGAGCTACCCGAGCTGCTGGTGCCGGACGTGAGCGCGTGGCGGCGGTGGCTGCTGGAGCACCACGCCGACGCGCCCGGCGTGTGGCTGGTGCTGCACAAGAAGGGCGGCGACGTGACGGCCCTGACCTACGTCGACGCCGTCGAGGAGGCGCTCTGCTTCGGCTGGATCGACGGTCAGGGCAAGCGCCGCGACGATGTCAGCACCCTGCAGCGGATGACACCGCGGCGCGCGCGCAGCCCGTGGTCCGCGCTCAACGTCAAGCGGGTCGCCCGTCTCGAGCAGGAGGGCCGGATGCACGAGGCCGGCCGGGTCGCGGTCCGCGCGGCGCAGGCCGACGGCCGCTGGGAGCGGGCCTACGAGGGCCCGGCCAACGCGGAGCTCCCCGCCGACCTGGCTGCCGCGATCGCCGCCGTACCGGAGGCGCAAGCGATGTGGGACGTGCTGACCCGAACCAACCGCTTCACGATCATCTACCGGACCAACTCGGTGAAGCGGCCGGAGACCAGGGCACGCAAGATCGCCGACTGCGTCGAGATGCTCGCGCGGCACGAGGCGCCGACCCCGCAGAAGCGCCTGCCCAGCTGATCGCGCCGGCGACCCGGCTACGGCCGGTCGTCACCGTCCTCGTGGTCACCGGGGGACTCGAGGGGGCCGTCCTCGCCGAGCGGGCCGTCCGCCTCGTCCGCGCCGAGACCGAACAGCTGATCGTCGGGTCGTGCCCACCCCTGCGGGTCGTCGAGCGCCGATGCGTCGGGCAGCAGGTCGGGGTGGCGCCAGACGTCGTCGCGGCCGTCGATGCCGCGTACCTCCGTCAGCGCGCGCCACACCGCTGACGCCTCACGCAGCCGGCGCGGCCGCAGCTGCAGGCCGACGAGGGTCGCGAAGGTCTGCTCCGCCGGCCCGCCCGTCGCGCGGCGACGGCGTACGGTCTCGCGCAGTGCCGCGGCGCTCGGCAGGTGCTCGCTGGCGGCGGCGTGCACCACCTCGTCGACCCAGCCCTCGACGAGCGCGAGCATCAGCTCGAGCCGGGCCAGCGCCGCCTGCTGCTCCGGGGTGTCCTCGTGCTCGAACAGCCCGCCGCCGAGGGCCTCCTGCAGCGCCGCCGGGTCGGTCGGGTCGATCTCGCCCATCGCCCGCTCGAGCTTCTCGACGTCGATGTGGATGCCGCGCGCATAGGCGTCGACGGCGTCGAGCACGTGCCGGCGCAGCCACGGCACATGGCCGAACAACCGGTGGTGGGCGGCCTCCCGCATCGCGAGGTAGAGCCGCACCTCCGCATCGGGTACGCCGAGCCCGTCGCCGAACGCCGCGACGTTGGCCGGCAGCAGCGCCGCCCGGCCGGCCGCGCCGAGCGGGACGCCGACGTCGGTCGACGACAGCACCTCGCCGGCGAGCGCGCCGAGCGCCTGGCCGACCTGCATGCCGAACATCAGCCCGCCGACCTGTGACATCACGTCGAAGAGCGGGCCGCTCTGGCCGCGGACCTCCTCCGGCAGCGCCGCCTTCATTGCGTCGATCACCCGCGCGGCGACCGGGTCGCAGAGCGTCTGCCACGTCTCGAGCGTCGACTCCACCCAGCGGACGCGGGTCCATGCCTCGACCGCGGTCGCACCCGACGGCAGGGACGTCACCGGGTCCAGCCACACGTCCGCGAGCCGCAGCGCGTCGGCCGTGTCGCTGGTGTCGGCCGCGGTCAGCGCCCTGTCCGACTCGCCGGCTCCGGCCGTGGCCATCTGCCGGGCGAGCTCCCAGTTGACCGGCCCGCCGGACGACGACATCAGCCGCTGCAGCTCGGCGAAGAACGGGACCTTGCTCAGGTCGCCGAAATCGCCGCCGCTCCCCGGCTGGAATCCGAACGGAAAGTCAGTCATGGCACGTCCAACGCGCGGTGAGAACGGGTAGTGCCAGCGCGGATGCGCGAAGATGGGTCCATGCGCGCAACGTTAGCCGGGGGAGCGGACGGATGACGCGACCGACGAGCAGGCGCAGCGGCGTGCAGCGCGGCCGCCCTGATCCGCCGCGCGTCGTCGCGGTCACCGGCGCGGCGGGCGTCCTCGGCAGCCTGGTCGTCAGCCACCTGGGCTCGGAGCCCGGCGGCCCGGCGGTCGTCGCGATCGACTCCACCGCGACCGTCGCGCCGGGCACGGTCAACGTGGCCGACAGCACTCTCGGCACCGGCGCGACCGGGACACCGACCGCGTGGCGCACCGCCGACGTACGCGACCCGGGGTTCGCCCGGGCGCTCGACGGCGTCGACGTCGTCGTGCACACCGCGTGGGACCAGCGCCCCGAGGTGACGGCCGCGGAACGGCGGCGGCTCAACATCGACGGCACCGCGCGGGTGCTCGACGCGGCGGCCGGGGCCGGCGCGGCGCGGCTCGTCGTGGTCAGCAGCGCGATGGTCTACGGCGCGCTCCCGGACAACCCGGAGCTGCTCACCGAGGACATGCCGCTGCGCGCACCGTACGACGACTCGATCGTCGGTGACTACGTCGAGGTCGAGCGGATGGTCGCCGAGCACTGCCGGCGCTGCCCCGACATGCGGGTGGTGGTGCTCCGCCCGGTGATCGTCACCGGTCCCGGCTGCGACACGGTGCTGACCCGCCACTTCGAGGCGCCCCGGCTGCTCACGGTGCGCGGCGAGTCGCCCAACTGGCAGTTCGTCCACATCGCCGACCTGGCCGCCGCGTGCGCGCTCGCCGCTGTCGCTGACGTCGACGGCCCGCTGAACGTCTCGCCGCCCGGCGTGATCACCCACGCCGACGTCGAGCGGATCACCAGGATGCGCCGGATCGAGCTGCCGGCCAGCCTGGTGTTCGGCGCCGCGGAGCGGCTGCACCGCGCCGGCGTCACCGGCGGACCGTCGGCCGAGCTCACCTACATCGCCTACCCGTGGGATGTCGACGCGAGCCGGCTGCTCGCCGCCGGCTGGCGGCCCGAGCACGACCACGAGAGCGCGCTGCGGGTGCAGGTCGGGATCGCCCGCGACCAGGCGATGCTGGCAGCGCGTCGGCTCGGCCGCGAGGACGCGACCCGGGCCGCGGCGGGCGCGACGATCGCTGCGCTCGGCACCGCGGCGATCGTCCGGCGGGCCCGGCGGCGGCGCGGATGAATCGCACCGCGGTGCCGCAGCTGCTCGCGATCCGCGACACGCCCCTCTCGGTCGACGAGTGCGTCGACGCGGTACGCCGGCCGGACGCCGGCGGCCTGGCGATCTTCATCGGCATGGTCCGCGACCACGACCATGCGCGCGCCGTGCACGAGCTGGAGTACTCGGCGCACCCGGCGGCGCACGCGCAGCTCGTCGAGGTCGCGGAGGCGGTGGCCGCCGCCTATCCGGTCCGCGCGCTCGCCGCCGTACACCGGGTGGGGCTGCTGTCGGTCGGCGACATCGCGGTCGTCGTGGCGGTGTCGTGCCCGCACCGGGGCGAGGCGTTCGAGGCGGCGCGCCTGCTGATCGACTCGCTCAAGGAGCGGGTGCCGATCTGGAAACGGCAGGTGTACGCCGACGGCGAGGTGGAGTGGGTCGGCTGCGGCTGACGCTCGGCCCGCGCCGCACTGCTCAAGATGGCCCCGGGTCGTGCCGACAGTTGGCGTAATCGTCCTCATCACCCAGCAAGGGGGCTCCCCGTGGAGCACGTCGTCTTCTTCAGCGCGGCCGACGGGTCGCCCGCCTACCGCCGCACCGCCAATCTCGACGACGCGGTCCGGGTCGTCGAGCACCTCCGCAACGTCGAGGGCGTCGAGGACGTCCACGTCTACTCGCTCGACCCGGTGGCGTTGAGCTTCCGCCCGTACTACCGGGTCGAGGTCGGCGTCGCCGGCGCGCCGCAGCAGCCGGTCGCGGCAGCCCCGGCACCTGCCGTCCAGCAGCCCGCGCCGGCACCGGTCGAGATGCCGGCAGCGGTCGAGCTGCTCGCGCCCGCACCCGTCGAGCAGCTCGCGCCACCGGTGCCGGTCGACTCCCCGGCATTCTTCGCACCGCCGGCCGCCTTCGCCGAGCCCGTCGTGCTGCCGGTGCAGCCGTCGGCCGGGCCGTTCGGCGACGGACCGGCAGCCGTCGCGCCGCAGGACGCCGCTCCGGCCGAGCCGGCCGCGGTGATGGCAGTGGTCGCGCACAACGGCGACGACGCCGGCTCCAACGGGCGCGGCGCCCGTGGTCTCGGGTTCTTCACCCGGTAGCAACGCTCGCCGGGGCTCAGCCGCTGAACATGAGCGTGATCACCAGCGCCGTGAGCGCCGCAACCACGAGCACCACCAGCAGGAGCCCCAGCGCGGCGCGGGCGCGGCGCCCCGCCGTGAGCCGGTCCGGCTCGACGTCCGCGATGTCGGCCAGCAGGCCGGGGCGGCGCCCGCGGCCCCGCCGCCGGTCGCCGCCGCTCGCAGCCCGGGGCGGTCTCCTCGACGCCACGGCACATCCTTCGTCTGGGTCGACCCCGTCGCCGTGCGGCGGGTGACACCCCAGCCTAGCGATTAGGCTGGCCAGTCATGACGCGTCGTGGGATGACCCTTGCCGTGTCGACCGCCCTGCTCTTCGCGCTCGCCGTGGTCGCCGGCGCCGTCAAGGTGCCGTACGTCGCGCTCACCCCCGGACCGGTCGTCAACACGCTTGGGGTGACAAAGGGCGACCAGCGGATCATCCAGGTCACCGGCAGGCAGACCTACCCGCCGAGCGGCCGGCTCGACCTGACGACCGTCAGCGTGCGCGGCGCGCCCGGCTACGGCCAGCTGTCGCTGGTCGAGGCGCTCCGCTACTGGGTCGACCCCGAGGTCGCGGTCGTGCCCCGCGAGGCGTACTACCCGCCCGGCAAGGATCCCGAGGTCACCGAGGCCGAGTCGACCGCGCAGATGGTCGACTCGCAGGAGTCGGCCGCGCTCGCCGCGCTGCGGCTGCTCGGCGAGAAGGTCACCAGTCACGTCGCGGTCGTGCGCATCGTCGAGGGCGGGCCGTCCGCCGGCCGGCTGAAGCCGGAGGACGTCGTCGACTCGGTGGACGGCCAGCCGGTAGCGTCGGCCGGCGACCTGCGCGCCGCGGTCGTCAAGCGGCGGCCGGGCGACCCGGTGCAGCTCGGGGTGACGCGCGCCGGCGCCAGGACGACGGTGACCGTGACGACCGGTGCGGACCCGGACGACAAGGACCGCGCGATCATCGGGGTGGAGCTGGCGGAGCGCTGCCCGTGCAAGACGCCGTACCAGGTGAAGATCGGGCTCGCCGACGACATCGGCGGGCCGAGCGCCGGGCTGATGTTCGCCCTGGCCATCGTCGACACGGTGACGCCCGGCGAGCTGACCGGCGGCGTGCACGTCGCCGGCACCGGCGGAATCGACCCCGGCGGCTTCGTCGAGCCGATCGGCGGCATCCGGCAGAAGCTGCACGGCGCGCGCAACAAGGGTGCAGACCACTTCCTGGTGCCTGCGGGCAACTGGGACGAGGCGCAGCGGGACCCGCCGCGCCGGCTGCAGCTGCACCGCGTGGAGACGCTTGCCGACGCCGTGGGCGTGCTGTGCGGCATCGGCAAGGCGACCGGGCAGCCGTGCTCGAAGTGACCTGCCCCGGCCGGGTACGGCGACCGGCCGGGCTCAGCACCGGCGCTCCGTAGGTACCGGGCATGGAGCCGGGCGTCCCGTTCGCGCTCTTGTCGAGCGTGCAGCTGCTCGCGGTCGCCGCCGCAGCCGGGCTCGCCGTCGCGGGGTTGTTCCCCGCCCTGCGCCGGTGGACCACGGGGCTGCTCACCGCCGGCGCCCTGCTGCTCGCGGTCGCACACGGCCTCGCCGGCGCCGGGCTCGGCGAGCCGGCCTCGGCCCGGCTGGCGGTCGTCAGGGCGGCCGGCTACCTGCTCATCGCGGCCGGCCTGCCGACGCTGCGGTACGCCGGGCTGGCGGTCGTCGCGCCGCTCGGCGCACCCGGTGCCCCGAGCGGTGCAGCGGCGTCGGCCGCGCTGCTCGCCGCGCTCGCGGCGCTCCGCACGCCGCGCGGCATCCGCGCC
>DASQMY010000059.1:0-7554 GCA_035645255.1 Mycobacteriales bacterium | reverse complement strand
GGGTTCGCCGCGGGTGAGCTGAAGCACGGGCCGATCGCGCTCATCGAGGACGGCCTGCCGGTGCTCTGCGTGGTGCCGCCCCGCGGCCGCGACCAGCTGCACGACAAGATGATCAGCGGCATCCAGGAGGTGCGCGCGCGGGGCGCGTACACGATCGTCATCGCCCAGGAAGGCGATGACGCCGTGGTGCCCTACGCCGACGAGATCATCCGGGTCCCGGTCACGCCGACGCTGCTCGCGCCGCTCGTCACGACCGTGCCGCTGCAGGTCTTCGCCTGCGAGCTGGCGACCGCCCGCGGCCACGACGTCGACCAGCCGCGCAACCTCGCCAAGTCGGTCACGGTCGAGTGATCCGGCGGCTCTCCGGGCGCGAGGTCTACCGCAACCGCTGGCTGTCGCTGCGCGAGGACCAGGTCGAGCGCGACGACGGCTCGACCGGGATCTACTCGGTGGTCGACAAGCCGCCGATGGCGATCGTGCTGCCGCTCGACGAGACGGCAGACGGCGTCGGTGTGTGGCTCGTCGAGCAGTACCGCTACACGCTGGGCCGCCGCGTGTGGGAGCTGCCGCAGGGCGCCTACGAGGACGGCCCCGACCTGCCCGGCGTCGAGCTGGCCCGCCAGGAGCTGCGCGAGGAGACCGGGCTGAGTGCCGGCCGGATGGACCAGCTCGCCGTGCTGCAGGTCGCCTACGGCTTCTGCGCGCAGCCGATGCACGCGTTCGTCGGCCGGGACCTGACGCCCGGCGAGCACGCGCGGGAGCAGACCGAGCAGGACATGGTCGTCGACCGGGTGCCGCTCGCCCGCTTCGAGCAGATGCTGCTGTCGGGGGAGATCGTGGACTCGCTGACCCACGCGACGTACGGCGCGTGGCTGCTCAGGTCGCGGCGCTGATCGTCGGTCGCGGCGGCGCGCTCCTAGACTGCCCGTCGGAGGTGTCCGCATGGCAGTGATCGGGATCGGCGTCGACCTCGTCGACATCGTCCGGCTCTCGACCGTGCTGGACCGGACGCCAGGCATGGCCGACCGGGTGTTCAGCGCAGCCGAGCTGGCGTACGCCGGACCGTCGACCGACGTCGGCATGCGCCGGCTGGCCGCGCGCTTCGCCGCGAAGGAGGCGGTGTCCAAGGCGCTCGGCGCGGAGTCGACCGTCCGGTGGCGTGAGGTCGAGGTCGTCAGCGCCGACGGGTGCCGGCCGGAGCTGCGGCTGACCGGAGAGACGGCCGCCCTGGCCGCGCGGGCCGGCATCACGACGTGGCACCTGTCGCTGACGCACGAAGGGAACCTCGCGATGGCCTACGTCGTCGCGGAGTCATGAGACCGGCCTACTCGGTCGAGGCGACGCGCGCCGCCGACCGGCTCGCGCAGCAGACGACAAGCGAGGCGGTCCTGATCGACCGGGCCAGCGCCGCCGTTGCGCGGCGCGGCGCGGCACTGCTCGGGACCGTGTACGGCGCGCGCGTCGTCGTGCTCGCCGGGTCGGGCCACAACGGCGCGGACGCGCTCTGGGCGGGGGTCAAGCTGCGCGACCGGGGTGCCCAGGTGGACGTCGTCGTCGCGGCCGATCCGAAGGACGAGCACGGCGCCGAGCCGCTGCGCCGGCTGCGCGGGCTCGGCGCGCGCGACGTGGGCGGCGCCGCCGTCGGTGCGGCCGACCTGGTCGTCGACGGCCTGGTCGGCGTCGGGTTCACCGGCTCGCTGCGGCAGGCAGACCTGGCCGAGGCGGCGGGTACGGCGCGCGCGGTGCTGGCCGTCGACGTACCGAGTGGGGTGGACGCGGACACCGGTGCGGTGGCCGGCGCGGCGGTGCGGGCGGACGTGACCGTGACGTTCGGTGGGCTGAAGCCGGGGCTGCTGCTCGACCCGGGCGCCGAGTACGCCGGTGTCGTGGAGGTGGCCGACATCGGGCTCGCGGACCTGCTCGCGGAGCCGGTCGCCGAGGTGCTGGACGCCGACGACGTGCACGGGGCGATGCTCGAGCCGCCGCGCGAGTCGTCCAAGTACACCCGCGGCGTCGTGGGCGTCGTCGCCGGCGGCGACCGCTACACCGGTGCCGCGGTCCTGGCCTGCGGCGGCGCCGTCCGCGCGGGCGCCGGCATGGTCTACCTCTTCTCGTCACCGGGTGCGGTGGACGTGGTGCGGGCGGCCTGGCCCGAGGTGGTGGCGTTCGCCGACCCCGACCCGGCGCGGATCAGCGACAACGACAAGGTCGGCGCGTGGGTGGTCGGGCCAGGCCTGGGCACGGACGACCGAGCACTCGGTCTGGTCCGTGCCGTGCTGGCGTCGGACCGGCCGGCGGTGGTCGACGCCGACGCGATCACGCTGGCGGCGCATGAGCCCGCGCTGCTGCAGCGGGCGGCGCCGACGGTCGTCACGCCGCACCTGCGCGAGTTCGAGCGGCTGACCGGCGTCGGCAAGGAGGCGAGCGGGTCCGACCGGCTCGGCACCGCGCGCCGGGCTGCCGGCGAGCTGGCGGTCACCGTCCTGCTCAAGGGCACGACGACCGTCGTCGCCGGGCCGGACGGGTCGGCGTACATCAATCCGACCGGTACGCCGTGGCTCGGCACGGCCGGGACCGGCGACGTGCTGGCCGGCGCGGTCGGCGCGCTGCTGGCCGGCGGCCTCGGCGCTCCCGAGGCGGCCGCTGTCGCCAGCTGGTTGCACGGGCTGGCCGGCCGGCTCGCCGCGGACGCCGGCGGCGACCCGGAGGGCGCGCCGATCTCCGCCGGCGACCTGCTCACCACCTGGCCGGCAGCGGTCCGCGCCACCCGCAGCTGACCATGGAGCGAGCGCTCAGGTCGCGACTCCCGCCTGCCAGCATCGGGCCGTAGATCGACCCACCATCCCTCGATCCACGGCGTAGATGAACGGTCCATCGTGGGTCGGTGCGTGGCAGTGCGTGGCGGGCTGTTAGCCTCGGGGCGACCGCGAGTCCGCCCGGCGGACCCGCCGCCAGCACACCAGCGAACCCGTCAACACCCCAGCAAACCCGCCAGCGCACCAGCACACCCGCCAGCACACTCTCCGGGAGCCCCGTGGCGTTGACCATGCGCGCCGAGGCGGTCGTCGACCTCGACGCGATCCGCGCGTCGGTGGCCGCGGTGGCGGCGCGCGCTGCGGGCGCGGCCGTCATGGCGGTGGTCAAGGCGGACGGCTACGGTCACGGCGCCGTCCCGGCCGCGCGGGCGGCGCTCAGCGGCGGCGCGAGCTGGCTGGGGGTCGCCCTCGTCGAGGAGGGTGTCGCGCTCCGCGACGCCGGGTTCACCGACGTCCCGATCCTCGTCCTCGTCGAGCCGCCGCCGGGCGCCGCGCAGATCGCCGTCGCCCGGGGGCTCGACCTCGGCGTCGGCTCGACGCACGCGCTGGCCGAGGCCGCGGACGCCGGCCGCGCGGCCGGCGTACCGCTGCGGGTGCACCTCAAGGCGGACACCGGGCTCACCCGCGGGGGAGCAGTGGCCGAGGAGTGGCCGGGTCTCACGCGGGCGGCCGCCAAGGCGCAGGGCGAGGGAGCCGTCGACGTCGTCGGCGTGTGGAGCCACTTTGCGTGCGCGGACGAGCCCGCGCACCCGAGCGTCGACCGGCAGCTCGCAGGCTTCCACCAGGCTCTCGACGTGGCGGCCGCGGAGGGCATCCGGCCGCAGCTTCGCCACCTGAGCAACTCGGCGGCGGTGCTCACCCGTCCCGACGCGCACTTCGACCTGGTGCGGGTGGGGATCGCGGCGTACGGGCTGTCGCCGGTCCCGCAGCTCGCCGACGACTTCGGGCTCCGCCCGGCGATGACGCTGCGAGCGCGCGTCGCGCTGACCAAGCGGGTCGCGGCCGGCACCGGCATCTCCTACGGCCACCGCTACGTCACCGCGGCGGAGACGACCACCGCGCTCATCCCGCTCGGGTACGCCGACGGCGTGCCGCGGGCGGCGACCAACACCGTCGAGATCCTGCTCGGCGGGCGGCGGCGGCGCGTGAGCGGCACCGTCTGCATGGACCAGCTCGTCGTCGACGTGGGCGACGACCAGGTCGCGACCGGTGACGAGGCGGTGCTGTTCGGGCCCGGAGACCGCGGCGAGCCGATCGCGCAGGACTGGGCCGCCGCACTCGGCACGATCTCCTACGAGATCGTGACGCGGGTCGGCCAGCGGGTGCCGCGCACGTACGTCGGCGGCGGCGCATGAGCGGGCTGCCGCGCGCGCGCGGTCTGCTCGCGGGCGGCGTCCTCGGCGCCGCGGCCGCTGGGCTAACCGCCGGGCTCGCCGTCGAGCGCCTGGCTATCGGCCGCACGCGCCTCCGGCCGGACCCGGAGGCGCGGGAGCCGTTCGGCCAGCTGCCCGGCGAGCCGACGACGGTGACGACCGAGGACGGGATCCGGCTGCACGCCGAGCAGGTCGGCGGCGGCGCGGTCACCGTCGTCTTCGTCCACGGCTACACGCTGTCCATGCACTGCTGGCACTACCAGCGCCGCGACCTGGCCGACGTCGGGCGCCTGGTGTTCTACGACCAGCGCAGCCACGGCCAGTCCGACCGCAGCAGCAACGACAACATGACGGTCGACCAGCTCGGCCGCGACCTCGCCGCGGTCATCGACCAGCTGGTGCTGTCCGGCCCGATCGTCCTGGTCGGCCACTCGATGGGCGGCATGACGATCATGTCGCTGGCCCACCAGCGACCCGGGCTCTTCGCCAGCCGGGTGGTCGGGGTGGCGCTCGTGTCGACGTCCGCCGGCCGGATCGCCGAGGTCGGGTTCCGGCTGCCGGTGCGGGTCGCGGGGCTGCTCACCGGCGGACTCGTCCCGCGCGCCAGCCAGCTCGTCGGCCGGGGCGCACCGCTGCTGGAGCGTGGGCGACGCGTGGGCAGTGACCTGGCGTTCGTCATGTCCCGGCACTACGGCTTCGGCGACGACCCGAGCCCGGCGCAGGTCGAGTTCGTCGAGCGGATGATCGCCGCGACACCGGTCGAGGTGATCGCCGGCTTCGCCCGCTCGATCCTCGAGCACGACAAGTACGAGGCGCTCGAGGTGCTGTCCCGAGTCCCCACGCTCGTGATCGTCGGCGACGAGGACCGCGTGACGCCGCCCAAGCTCACCGACGAGATCGTCTCGCGCATCTCCGGCATCGACCTCGTCAAGCTCGCCGGCGCCGGGCACATGGTCATGATGGAGCGGGCACCGCTGGTCAACCTGCACCTGCGGGCGTTCACCCGCCGGGTGACCCGCGGCGCCCGCGGTCGCCGCGGCGCATGACCGGGCCGCCCCCCGCACCGGCCGTCACGCGGGCGCTCGCCGACAGTGCGCCGGACTGGACGGTCCTGCGCCAGCTCAACAGCGGGTGTACGGCGTGCGACCTGTCGCGGGGCCGGACGCAGGTGGTGTTCTCGGCGGGTGACGCGCCGGCCGACGTGATGTTCGTCGGCGAGGCGCCCGGGGCCGAGGAGGACCTGCGCGGCGTGCCGTTCGTCGGGCGCTCCGGTCAGCTGCTCGACCGGCTGCTGGCGCAGACCGGCATCGAGCGCTCGCAGGTCGTCATCGCCAACGTGCTGAAGTGCCGCCCGCCGGCCAACCGCGACCCGCTCCCCGAGGAGGTCGAGACCTGCCGCTGGTGGCTGCGCCGCCAGGTGCAGCTGGTCGACCCCGCGGTCATCTGCACGCTCGGCTCGTTCGCGACCCGGTGGGCGCTCGGCAAGCAGGCGCGGATCACGCGCGACCGCGGTCGGCGGTTCACCGTCAGCGGGCGGACCGTCGTACCCACGTTCCACCCGTCGGCCGCGCTGCGCTCGGGCCCGAACGGCCCGCAGTCGCAGGCGCTCCGTGCGGACATCGAGCAGCTCGCGCGGATCATCGCGGAGGTGCGGGGGGCGTGAGGCTCGCCGTGCCCGACCCCGCCGCGATGCGCGAGCTGGGCGTCCGCCTCGCCGGGCTGCTCGACGCCGGCGACCTCGTCGTGCTGACCGGCAGCCTCGGCGCGGGCAAGACGGTGCTGACGCAGGGGATCGGCGCTGGGCTCGGTGTCGACGGCACCGTCACGTCGCCGACGTTCGTCATCTCGCGCGTCCACCGCGGCGGCCGGGTGCCGCTCGTGCACGTCGACGCCTACCGGATCGGCGGGCTCGCCGAGGTCGACGACCTCGACCTCGACACGTCGGTCGGCGACTCGGTCACCGTCGTCGAGTGGGGCGCCGGGCTGGTCGAGGACCTCGCCGACGCGCGCCTGGAGGTCGACATCCAGCGACCGGTCGACGGCGACGTGCGGACCGTCACGATCTCGGCGTACGGCGACCGGTGGGCCGCGCGCGCGGCCGCGCTCGCGGCTTTGGGCTAGTCAGCCGGCGGCGGCTGCGGCGGCCGGTAGCGGCGGTCGGCGTCGACCGGGCTCATCAGGCCGAACTGGTTGCCGTCGCGGTCGGTGATGATCGCGAAGCGCGAACCCCAGAACGCGTCGAACGGCGGCTGGGGACAGGCGTAGCCGGCCTCGGTGAGGACGGCGCACATTCGGTCGACCTCGTCGCGCGACCGCACCGACAGCGTGACGACGGTCGTCCCGGAGCCGACGCCGGCCGACCCGCGGTTCCACATCGCGACCGACTCCACCTCGTCGAACTCGATCGTCACGCCGGATCCGGTGTCCACCTCCAGATGCCCGAAGCCCGGGTGCTCGACGTCCCAGCCCAGCAACCGGCAGAACGCGATGGTCTCGTCCAGGTCTGTCACGACGAGGTTGATCTGCTGCAGCACCGGGGCGTCCGTCATGGACCGATCATCCCGTGCCGGGGACCGTCGTCACGGCCGGAACACGCTGGTCGCGGGTGACCGCCGCTGGTAGCCTTCCGCCCCTCGTGCCGGGCGGCTGCGCGCCGCGAACCGGAGCGGGCACCCCCTTCCACCTCCAGCAGCGTCCGCGGCCCCGCCGGTCCGGGCGCCAGACGTCGTGCCGCAGCAGGCGCGCGAAGGGACGTCCCGTGCCACCGACCACCGACCGACCTGTGCAGGACCATCCGCCGAGTACCGCCGGCACCGCCACGGCCCGCCCCTCCGCCGACCAGGCGGGCGAGCTGGCGCACGAGCGCGCCCATCTCGCCGACGCCCGCCGGTGCCTGCGGGAGATGCGGGAGAACGCGCAGCGGCTCGACGCCATCGGCGGCAACGAGGTCTCGGCCGACGCACTCGCGATGGCACTGGCCCGGCGCGTCGACGCGCTGGCCGACTCGCCGACGACACCGCTGTTCTTCGGCCGGCTGGACTTCGCCGTGCCGGCCGAGCGCTTCCACATCGGGCGCCGGCACGTGCGCGACGACGTGGGCGACCCGATGGTGCTCGACTGGCGCGCGGACCTCTCGCGGGCGTTCTACCGCGCGCACCCGGGCGACCCGATGGGACTGGTGCTGCGCCGCCGCTTCGGCTTCTCCGGTGGTGAGCTGACGGCGTTCGAGGACGAGACGTTCGGCGCCGGCGCGTCGGGCGCAGAGGGCGCCAGCCGGCTGCTGGCCGAGGAGATCGAGCGGCCGCGCACCGGGCCGATGCGCGACATCGTCGCGACGATCCAGCCGGAGCAGGACGAGATCGTCC
>DASQMY010000058.1:0-5859 GCA_035645255.1 Mycobacteriales bacterium | reverse complement strand
GCTCGCTCGAGGGGAAGCCCCCGGCCGGCGTAACGAACGAGCTTGCGGCAGCGATCGCCGCGGTCGACGCGGCCGACGCCGATCTGGGTCAGCAGCTCGACACGAGCACGGATTGGACGGAGCTGCGGGCGGCGATCGAGGCGTCGACGAAGGCGACCGGCGTGCCGCGCCAGATCCTCGACTGGTACTCCCAGCCGACCGACGCCGTGCTCGCACTCATCCAGACGGCTGCGAACAACTCCAACCTCATCCTCGACCCGGACCTGGACTCGTACTACGTGATGGACACGATCACCGTGGCGCTCCCGACGTTCGTCGCGAGTGCGAGCAAGACGGTCGACCTGCAGCGGATCAAGACCGCGGGTGCCGACGGTTCCGCGCCCGACGTGATCCACGACGACTACACGCTGTCGCGTGCCGCGATGATCAGCAGCGTCGCCCGGATGCAGGCCAACCTGGAGTTCGCGGTCGGCAGCACCTCGAGCCGCGGCGTTCCGGCGCTGGCTCAGTCCGTCACCCGGCTCGCCGCCGACACCGGCACGCTCGTCGGCGAGATGAATGCGGCCCGGTCCACGCCCACGGCGGCGCGGACGCTGACGGCCGACACGGTGCTCGCGGCGGCCGACCAGAGCGTCGCGGCGAGCGCGGGCGCGCTCAGGGAGCTGCTCGAGGCGCGGGTCGACGGCCTGGCGAGCACCGCGCGCAGCATCGCGATCGGCGTCGTCCTGGCCGGCCTGCTCGCGGCCTACCTGTTCTTCGCCTTCTACCGGTCGGTGACCGTCTCGGTCGCCGCGGTCGTCGCGAGCACGGAGCGGCTGGCGGCCGGCGACTTCACCCGGCCGGTACCGGTCACCGGTCGCGACGAGCTCACCGACATCGCCGTCGGCGTCAATGCCGCCGTTGAGCGGATGCGGACCGCGATCACCGGAATCGCCGAGCACGCGCACAGCCTGGCTGCGGCGTCCCGCCAGGTCACGTCCGCCAGTGACTCGATCGGCGCCCTGTCGACTCAGACCACCGAGCAGGCCGGCGTCGTCGCCTCCTCCGCGGAGCAGGTGTCGGCGCAGGTGCAGTCGGTCGTCACCGAGCAGCTGGCCGCCAGCATCGAGGACTTCGCGATGACCGCTCGGAGCGCGACCGAGGTGCTCGACGCAGCCAACCAGGCGGTGGCGATGGTCTCCGGGACTCGCGAGACGATGATCCGCCTCGGCGACAGCAGCCGCGACATCGGTGAGGTCATGCACCTGATCACCTCAATCGCCGAGCAGACCAACCTGCTGGCGCTCAACGCCACCATCGAGGCCGCGCGCGCAGGAGACGCCGGCCGCGGGTTCGCGGTGGTCGCGGGCGAGGTCAAGGAGCTCGCCCGCGAGAGCGCCGAGGCGGCCGAGTCCATCGCCGCTCGCATCCGCGCGATCCAGGTCGACACGGAAGCGGCCGCGACCGCCTCCGCCGAGACGCGCGACGCGATCGTGCAGATCCAGGACAACCAGCACACCATCGCCGCGGCCATGGAGGAGCAGGCGATCCACGCGCGGGAGATCGGTCAGACGCTCGAGGCCGCCGTCGACCGGAGCACCGATATCGCGCGGGACGTCGCCGGCTTCGCCACCACCGCGGAGGCGGCCAGCAGCGGGGCGGCCGACATGCGGACCAGCGCAGCGCAGCTCGCCGGGGTCGCGCAGGAGCTGTCGACGCTCGTCGACACGTTCGTGGTCTAGCTCTTCTAGCCCGCCGGCGGCGAGACGCCGAGCGCGCCCGGCAGGAACTGGCCGACGGCGAAGCTCAGCAACGCCGCGGCGCCGCCGAGCAGCGCGACCTCCAGGCCGCTGCGCAGCCAGCTCGCCTCGGTGAGCCGGGCCTTGAGCGCGCCCATGCCGAACAGCGCCGCCAGCGTGAGCCCGACCGAGACGAAGACGCCGGTGGCCGGCGCGATCCAGAAGTAAGGCAGGATCGGCACGGCCGCGCCGAGCACGAACGACACCCCCATGACTACCGCGTCGTTGACCGGTGACCCGGGCGGCGCGAACTGGATGCCGAGCTCCTTCTCCGCCATGGTCTTGAGCATCACGTCGGGATTCTCCGCGATGGCGTCGGACGCGCGGCGAGCGGCGTCGTACGACAGTCCCTCGTTCTGGAATATCTCGATCAGCTCGATCCGCTCGACCTGGGGACGCGTGCGGACCTGCTCGCGCTCGGCCGCTAGCTCGTACTCGAAGACGTCACGCTGGCTCTTGGCGGCGATGTAGGCGCCGAGCGCCATCGACACCGTGCCGGCGAGCGCACCGGCCAGCCCAGCGACCAGGACCGGGTAGCGCCCGGCGTCGGCGCCGCGCACGCCGGTGACCAGGGCCAGCGTGGACAGCAGCCCGTCCTGGGCACCGAAGATGACCTCCCGGATTCGCGCACGGCGGGCGATCCGCTCGTACTCGAACGCCGCGTGCTCGCCGAGCCCTTCCTGCGGCACGGCGGGGTGGGTGTTGCGCATGAACAGCTCGCGCACTGGGCTCCTGTCCGGTTCGGCGCTTGTCGGCGCTCTTGTGGGGAACGCTACCCAGATGGACGGTATTGCGGACGCGGTGCTCGGGCTCAGCGGATCGCTCGCGCTGGCGGTCATCTTCCTGGCCGCCTACCTCGAGTCGGCGCTGCTGCTCGGCATGGTCGTGCCCGGCGAGACGATGGTGATGGCGGGCGGCGTGCTCGCGCTGCACGATCGCGTGCCGCTCTGGTCCGTGATGGTCGTCGCCTGCCTGGCGACGATCCTGGGGGACTCGACGGGCTACGCCGTAGGCCGGAAGTTCGGCGAGCCGCTGCTGAAGAAGCTGCCCGACCGGCTGATCAAGCCGAAGACGATCGACCGCGCCAAACTGCTGATGGAGGACGCCGGCGGCAAGGCCGTGATGGGGGGCCGGTTCACGCCGGCGCTCAACGTGGTCATCCCGCCGCTCGCCGGCATGTCGAAGATGCCCTACGCGAAGTTCCTGGCCTGGAACGTCCCCAGCGCGATCGCCTGGGGTGTCGGCTACGCCGCACTGGGCTACGCCGCCGGCGCCGGCTACCGGACGATCGCCGACAAGGTCGGCTGGGCCGGCCTGGCCGTGACAGCGGTGGTCCTGGCCGGCATCTGGTGGTGGGTCAAGAAGCGGGCCGGCAAGCGGCTCGACGCCCGGCTGGAGCAGCAGAAGCGCGGCGGCCGGGCGGCCGACGGGGGCAGCGGCGCCGGCGGCGACGACGCTACGCAGAAGGCAGCGACTGCACGAGCTCGGTGAGCACGCCGCCGACGCTCTTGGGGTGCAGGAAGGCGATCGACGCGCCCATGCTGCCGTGCCTGGGTCGCTCGTCGACCAGTCTGATGCCCGACCCGGCGAGGGTCTGCAGGGCGGCGGCGACGTCGGTCACGCCGTACCCGATGTGGTGGACGCCCTCGCCGTTGCGCTCCAGGAACCTGCCGACGGGCGAGTCCGCGCTGGTCGGCTGCAGCAGCTGCACGTAGGAGCCGGGAGCTACATTGAGCATGACCTCGCGGACGCCCTGCGCCTCGTTGACCTCGGTGTGCGCGACGGAGAGGCCGAAGATCGTCTCGTAGAACCCCACCCGCTCGTCGAGGTCGCGGCACGCGATGCCGACGTGGTCGATCCGGGTGAGCATCGGCAGCACGCGTGGTCCCCTCGCTGGCGGGCAGACGTTACGCCGCCCGCTGATTGCCGGCCGGGGCGTGGCACGACGTTATCCTGGCTCTACACAATGACGTGGACCTGAGGGAGACCCTTCGATGGCCGGCTCCGTGATCGTCTCCGGCGCTCGTACGCCGATCGGCAAGCTGCAGGGCGCGCTGGCGCCGTTCTCCGCCGCGGAGCTCGGCGGCTTCGCGATCAAGGCCGCGCTGGAGCGGGCCGGGTTGACCGGCGACCAGGTCGACTACGTGCTGATGGGCCAGGTGCTGCAAGCCGGTGCCGGGCAGATCCCGACGCGGCAGGCCGCGGTCAACGGCGGCATCCCGTTCTCGGTGCCGGCGATGACGCTCAACAAGGTGTGCCTGTCCGGCATGAACACCATCGCGCTGGCCGACCAGCTGATCCGCGCCGGCGAGATCGAGATCGCGGTGGCCGGTGGCATGGAGTCGATGACGCAGGCGCCGCACCTGCTGCTCGGCTCGCGCGCCGGCTTCAAGTTCGGCGACGTGACGATGAAGGACCACATGGCGTACGACGGGCTGTTCTGCGCCTTCGACCAGGTCGCGATGGGCGAGTCGACCGAGCGCTACAACGCCAAGCTGGGCATCACCCGCGCCGAGCAGGACGAGTTCGCCGCCCGGTCGCACGACCGGGCGTCGGCGGCGATGAAGGACGGCCGCTTCGACGACGAGATCGTTCCGGTCGAGATCCCGCAGCGCAAGGGCGACCCGCTCGTCGTCACCGAGGACGAGGGCGTGCGGCCCGGCACGACCGCTGAGTCGCTGGGCAAGCTGCGGCCGGCGTTCGCGGCCGACGGCACGATCACCGCGGGGTCGGCCTCGCAGATCTCCGACGGCGCATGCGCCGTCGTCGTGATGAGCCGGGCGCGCGCCGAGTCTCTTGGCCTGCCGGTGCTGGCGGAGATCATGTCGCACGGCATGGTCGCCGGCCCGGACGTCTCGCTGCAGTCGCAGCCGTCGGGCGCGATCAACGCTGCCCTGGCCAAGGCCGGCCTCACGACCGGCGACCTGCAGCTCGTCGAGATCAACGAGGCCTTCGCCTCCGTCGGCATCCAGTCGATGCGCGACCTCGGCGTCACCGAGGAGATCACCAACGTCAACGGCGGCGCGATCGCCCTCGGCCACCCGATCGGCATGTCCGGCGCGCGGATCACGCTGCACCTGGCCGCGGAGCTGAAGCGTCGTGGTGGCGGGATCGGCGCGGCTGGGCTCTGCGGCGGCGGCGGTCAGGGCGACGCGCTGGTGCTCCGCGTCGACGCCTAGCCGGTGAGCGCCGCCACCGGTCCCGACCCAGCCGCCCCGGACTCCGGTTCGGGCACCGTTGTGCCCGGATATCCGGGCACAACGGTGCCGGAACACGCGGTCGAGCGCGGCGGGCGGGCTGCGCGGCGCACCGTCGACGTACCCGGGCTGGTGGAGCGGGCGCTCGCCGGCGAGCAGCTGGCCACCGCCCGGCTGATCTCGCTGGTCGAGGACGCCTCGCCTGCGCTACGTGAGGTGATGGCCGCGCTGGCGCCGCACACCGGGCGCGCGCGGGTGATCGGGCTGACCGGCTCGCCAGGCGTCGGGAAGTCGACCACGACCACCGCGCTGGTGGGTGCTCTCCGCGCTGCCGGCAAGCGGGTGGGGGTGCTCGCGATCGACCCGTCGTCGCCGTTCACCGGGGGAGCGCTGCTCGGCGACCGGGTGCGGATGCAGGACCACGCGACCGACAGCGGCGTGTTCATCCGGTCGATGGCGTCCCGCGGGCACCTCGGCGGGCTGTCGTGGGCGACGCCGCACGCGCTGCGGGTGCTCGACGCGGCGGGCTGCGACGTCGTGCTGATCGAGACGGTAGGCGTCGGCCAGGCGGAGGTCGAGGTGGCGTCCCTGGCCGACACGACGATCGTGCTGGTCGCGCCCGGGATGGGCGACGCGATCCAGGCCGCGAAGGCCGGCATCCTCGAGGTCGCCGACGTCTTCGTGGTCAACAAAGCCGACCGCGACGGCGCCGACAACGCGGTCCGCGACCTGCGCAACATGCTGTCGTACGGCGACGGTCCGCACGGCCGCTGGACACCGCCGATCGTCAAGACGGTCGCGTCGCGGTCGGAGGGCATCGACGACGTGGTCGCTGCGCTGGACGGGCACCACGCCTGGCTGACGTCGTCCGGCGAGCTGGTGCG
>DASQMY010000057.1:0-2496 GCA_035645255.1 Mycobacteriales bacterium | reverse complement strand
CCTCGACGCGGCCGCCGCGCGGCGCGGCGGCACTCATCCCGTCGACGGTCTCCCCGGGCTGCCCTGGAGCGGCAGCTGCACCACCGAAGCCCGCATCGGCCGGGCCCGTACTGACGATGGCGCGTGAAGAATCAGGTACTCCCCATCACGTACGTCGCAGTATTCACGACATCTATGTCGTACGTCAAGCTGGGGGGTTGCAGCGTCAGAAGCGCGGCGGCTCGGTGTAGGCGCCCCACTCCGCGCGCAGCGCGTCGCAGATCTCCCCGAGCGTCGCCTCCGCGCGGGCGGCGTCCAACATCGCCGGCACCATGTTGTCGTCGGTGCGGGCGACGTCGACCATCCGCTGCACCGCCGCCCGTACGGCGGACTCGTCCCGCGCCGTACGCCGCTCCGCCAGTGCACGGTTCTGCTCGCGCTCGACCTCGTGCGACACCCGCATGATCGACAGCGGCTCGTCGATCGAGCCGGTCAGCGTGTTGACGCCGACGATCTTCTTGGTGCCCTTCTCGAGCGCCTGCTGGTACTGGAACGCCGACTCGGCGATCTCGGACATGAACCAGCCGTCCTCGATGCCGCGCAGGATGCCCGAGGTCATGGTGCCGTCGGAGCCCATGTCCCGGATCCGGGCGAAGATCGCCTCGGCCTCCGCCTCGAGCCGGTCGGTCTCCGCCTCGACGAACCACGAGCCGCCGAGCGGGTCGACGACGTTGGCGACGCCGGTCTCCTCGGCGATCACCTGCTGCGTGCGCAGCGCGATCTGCGCGGCCCGCTCCGACGGCAGCGCGAGCACCTCGTCGAGCGCGTTGGTGTGCAGCGAGTTGGTGCCGCCGAGCACGGCGGCGAGCGCCTCGACCGCCGTACGGACGATGTTGTTGTCCGGCTGCTGCGCGGTCAGCGACACTCCCGCGGTCTGGGTGTGGAAGCGCAGCCACTGCGCCTTGTCGGTCCGCGCGCCGTAGACGTCGCGCAGCCAGCGCGCCCAGATCCGGCGGGCCGCGCGGAACTTCGCGATCTCCTCGAAGAAGTCGATGTGCGCGTCGAAGAAGAAGCTCAGCCCAGGCGCGAAGACGTCGACGTCCATGCCGCGCGACTGGCCGAGCTCGACGTAAGCGAAGCCGTCGGCCAAGGTGAACGCGAGCTCCTGGGCGGCCGTCGAGCCGGCCTCTCGGATGTGGTAGCCGGAGACCGAGATCGGCTTGTAGCGCGGGATCTCCGCGGCGCAGTACTCCATCAGGTCGCCGATGAGGCGCAGGTGCGGCTGCGGCGGGAAGAGCCACTCCTTCTGCGCGATGTACTCCTTGAAGATGTCGGTCTGCAGCGTGCCGTCCAGCGACTGGATGTCGACTCCCTGCCGCTCGGCGGCGACGAGGTACATGCAGAAGACAGGTACGGCGGGCCCGCTGATCGTCATCGACGTCGTCACGTCGGCGAGCGGGATGTCGGAGAACAGCAGCTCCATGTCCGCCGACGAGTCGATCGCGACTCCGCAGTGGCCGACCTCGCCGAGCGCGCGCGGGTCGTCGGAGTCGCGGCCCATCAGCGTCGGCATGTCGAACGCGACCGACAGCCCGCCCCCGCCCTCGGCCAGGATCATCTTGTAGCGCTCGTTGGTCTGCCGCGCGTTGCCGAAGCCGGCGAACTGGCGGATCGTCCACGGCCTGGTCCGGTAGCCCGTCGGGTAGAGCCCGCGGGTGAACGGGAACTCCCCCGGCCAGCCGATCCGCTCGAACGCCGGTACGAGGGGGCCTTCGGCCGGCCCGTAGACCGGCTGCACCGCGGCGCCGGAGAGCGTCGTGAAGTCGGCGTCACGCTTGCGGGCCGCGTCGTAACGCGCCTGCCAGCGAGCGCGGCCGGCCGAGATCTCGTCAGTCACCAACGGCTCCTTGTGACACCCGGCGCGGGGTGGTGCTCGGCGTCTGTCACAGCGTACCCGGGTCCGGTCCTGGCGGTTTCGGCACCGTTGTGCCCGGAACTCCGCGAAGAACGGTGCCGAAACCCCCTCTTGATCGTGGTCGCCACCCAGGCCACGAGTTCAGGCGACGCAGAACTCGTTGCCCTCCGGATCGAGCATGACCACGTGGCCGAGCTCGGGCCCCTCATAGCACTCCTCGCGCACCTGGGTCGCACCCGCGTCGACGAGCTCGGCGACCCGCGCCCGGATGAGCCGTTCCCGCTCGGCCATGTCCCACGGCGGCTCGCCCGCGACCCGGACGTCGATGTGCATCCGGTTCTTGGCCGCCTTCGGCTCCGGCACCCGCAGGAAGCCGATCGCCGGACCCTTGCCGTCTGGATCGACGATCGACGCGCCGTCGGGGTCGTCGTGGCCGGGCTCGGCGACGTAGCGCAGCGCCTGCGCCCAGAACGCCGCCAGCCGGTGCGGGTCGGCCGCGTCGCAGCCGAGCGTCCAATGTGTTGCCATGCCGGCAACGTACCGCCGTTGTGTCGCGGTGACGACTGGGCACACAGCGTCGCCGGTGGATCAGGCGATGGGCT
>DASQMY010000056.1:0-1957 GCA_035645255.1 Mycobacteriales bacterium | reverse complement strand
AGGTCGTAGAGCGTGAGGATCTGGCCCAGTCGGTGTCCTCGGCGCGCGCGGCCTCGTCGTGCACGGCGGCGATCGCGGCCTGCACCTGGTAGGGCCCGATCGGCGCCGTGGCCAGCACCGGCTTGAGTACGGCGACGCCCTCGGCCATCGCGGCGGCGTCGCAGAGCCGGCGGTCCTGATCGGCGAGCGGGACGAGCGTGCCGTCGTCCCGCGTCCGCGCCGCCCGGCGCGCCTCGGTGAGCAGCATCAGCGCCAGCAGGCCGGCCACCTCGCCGTCGTCCGGCAGCTCGGCGCGCAGCAGTCGGGTCAGCCGGATCGCCTCGCTGGTCAGCTCGACGCGACTCAGCTCCGGACCCGAGCTCGCGGTGTAGCCCTCGTTGAAGATCAGGTAGAGCACGCGCAGCACCGCCGCGACCCGCTCGGACCGCTCGGCCGCCGGCGGCAGCTCGAACACCGCGCCGGCGTCGCGGATCCGCTGCTTCGCGCGGCTGATCCGCTGCGCCGCGGTCGCCTCGGGCACCAGCAGCGCCCACGCGACCTCCGCGGTGGTGAGCCCGCCGACGGCGCGCAGCGTCAGCGCGACCTGCGACACCGGCGTCAGTGCCGGGTGGCAGCACAGCAGCAGCAGGGTCAGCGAGTCTTCTGCCGCGCCGCCGCCGTCCGCCCCACCTCCGTCCGCCGCGTCGCCGGCGTGCACCGGCTCGAGGAGCGCAGCCGTCTCCTCGCGGCGGCGGCGGGCCGAGTCGGCGCGCCAGAGCTCGGTACGCCGGCGGAACGCGACAGTGATCAGCCAGCCCTTCGGGTTGTCCGGCACGCCGGCCACCGGCCACTGCACGGCGGCGGCCAGCAGCGCCTCCTGAACGGCGTCCTCGCAGGTGTAGAAGTCGCCGTAGCGGCGGACGAGGGCGGTCAGCACCTGCGGGGCCAGCTCCCTGATCAGGTCCTCCAGGCGGCCCGCCGCGGTCACAACGTGAAGGCGTCGAGGCTCAGGACCGGGCGCACCTCGACCAGTCCGTGCTCCGCCTCCGGCACCCGGCCGGCGATCTCCACCGCGCGCTCGATGCTGTCGCAGTCGACGACGTAGATGCCGGCAAGGTACTCCTTGACCTCGGCGAACGGCCCGTCCGTCGTCATCAGTTCGCCGTCCCGCACCGTGACCCCGCTTGGCGCTCGCGGGCGGGGCGAGCGCGTTCGAGGTGACCAGCTCGCCCGACGCCGCGAGCTGGTCGTCGAGCTCCTGGTAGCCGCGCAGCCCGGCGGCCCGCTCGGCGGGCGAGAACTGCGTCCACAGCTGCCGGAACTCAGGGTTTCTGTGGATCAGGATCACGTAGCGCACTTGCTCTCCCGTCGAGCGAAGAAAAACCTCGCTGGCGATGTCGAGAACGGCCGCCCAGCCTCTACGTCCCAGGTGAGCGGCACCCACGCTACCGACCCACCACCGACGTCGCACGAAAGGAAGTTGTCCTCATGGCTGACATCAACTGGCTGGCCGTCGCCGCGGCGGTCGTCGCCGCATTCGTCATCAGCACCGTGTGGTACTCGATCTTCGGCAAGCAGATGGTCGAGCTCCGCGGCGGGAGCGCCGAAGCGGCCGCCGACACCGGTGCGCCGGCACCCGGCAAGATCGCCCTAGAGCTGTCCCGCAGCCTGGTCCTCGCGACCGTCGTCGCGTGGCTCGCGGCCCGGATGGACGTCACCGACTGGTCAGGCGGGCTGCAGCTCGGTCTCGTCGCCTGGCTGGGGTTCGCCGCCGTGCTGCTGACCGGGTCGGTGCTCTGGGAGAACGTCGCCCCGCGGCTCGCCGCGATCCACGCCGCCGACTGGCTGCTTCAGCTCGCGATGGTCGGTGTGCTCGCCGGCGCCTGGCAGTGACGCTCACACGTCTGCTCGCGTGGAGCTCCGGCGCTGGCACGGGGTGATCACCCCGTGCCAGAGCCGGCGCCTCGGTCCCCGCGGT
>DASQMY010000055.1:0-1870 GCA_035645255.1 Mycobacteriales bacterium | reverse complement strand
CCAGCACGTTCGGCATGGCGCTGGTCATGCTGGCACCCCTCGGCTTCGCGCTTCTCGCGCAGGCCGTGGCGGTCCTCTGCGACGACGTCCGCCGCCGCAAGCCGCCCTACAAGGCGGCGTTCAACGTCGCGCAGTACACGTTGACCCTGGCCGCCGCTCGCGTGGTCTACGCGACGACCAGCGGCCGCTCGATCCTCTCCGACACTGCGCCGTTCGAAGCCCGCGACCTGCTCCCCGCGCTGCTCGGCGGCCTGGCGTTCCTCCTCGTCAACAACGGACTGCTCTCGATCGTGATGAGCCTCGCGAGCGGTACGCCGATCCGTGTCATGGTGCTGGAGGAGGCGCGCTTCCTCGTCACCAGCGCGATCCTGCTGTCGCTCGCGCCGGTCGTCACGGCGGCCACCGCGTTCTCGATCTGGCTGATCCCGCTGCTGCTGCTGCCGATCATCGCGGTGCACAAGGCCGCCGGACTCTCCATCCGCGCGAACGGCAGGCGCTGCACGACGCGCTGACCGGGCTGCCCAACCGAGCGATGCTCGCCCTGCGCATGCAGCGCGCCCTCACCGCGTCCGGCCGGCCGACGCCGTCTGTCGCCGTCATGATCGTCGACCTCGACCACTTCAAGGAGATCAACGACACCCTCGGCCACCACGTCGGGGACGAGCTGATCGCCGCCGTCGCCGCCCGCCTCAGCGGCGCGGTGCGCACCGACGACACCGTCGCCCGCCTCGGCGGCGACGAGTTCGCCGTACTCGCGCCGGGTGTCGACGCCGCCGAGATGGTCATGCTCGCGGAGCGCATGACCAAGGCGCTCGACGACCCGTTCACCGTCCAAGGGGTGCGGCTCGACGTCCAGGCGAGCATCGGCCTCGCGCTCTCACCTGACCACGGCAGCGACGGCGAGACGCTGCTGCAGCGGGCCGACGTCGCCCTCTACACGGCCAAGGAGCGGCGCGGGTGCTACGCGATCTACCAGCCGGAGAACGACGAGCACACCCCCGAGCGGCTCGCCCTGCTCGGTGACCTGCGCCGGGGCATCGACGCGAACGAGCTGGTCGTCTACTACCAGCCCAAGTGCGACAGCCGGACCGGGCAGATCGTCGGCGTCGAGGCGCTGGTGCGCTGGCGGCACCCGAAGCACGGGCTGCTCATGCCGGACGAGTTCATCCCGACCGCGGAGAACACCGGCCTGATCGAGCCGCTGACGATGGAGGTGCTGCGCCAGTCGGTCACGGACTCGACGCGCTGGCGGGCAGCCGGCATCCACCTCCAGGTCGCCGTCAACCTGTCGGTGCGCCACCTGACCAATCTCGACCTGCCGGGGCACATCGCGGAGATCCTCACCGAGCACGACGTGCCGCCCAACATGCTGACGCTGGAGGTCACCGAGAGCACGATCATGGCCGACCCGACGCGGGCGGTGACGGTCCTCGCGATGCTGCGCGAGCAGGGCATCGCGCTGGCCACCGACGACTTCGGCACCGGCTACTCGTCGCTGTCCTACCTGCGCCGGCTGGCTGTCGACGAGCTGAAGATCGACCGCTCCTTCGTCAGCCGAATGGCGACCGACGAGCACGACGCGGTGATCGTCCGGTCGACGATCGAGCTCGGCCACAACCTGGGCCTGCGCGTGGTCGCCGAGGGCGTCGAGACCGAGGAGATCTGGCGGCGGCTGCTGCCGCTCGGCTGTGACGTCGTCCAGGGCTACTACATCAGCCACCCGGTCCCCGCGGCCGAGCTCGAGCGGTGGCTGTTCGCCCTGCCGGGGGCGACGGCCGGCACGTCCGGGACGCTGACCCCCCGCGCCATGCGATCGGAGTGTGCCTAGCAATGCTGGTCGGTCTCTTTGTGGTGTTGTCCATCCTCAGCG
>DASQMY010000054.1:0-3834 GCA_035645255.1 Mycobacteriales bacterium | reverse complement strand
TGGACCCCGACGACATCCACCTACCGGGCCCGAGCGTCTGGCCGGCCGTCTTCTCCGTCGCCGCCGGCGCGGTGCTGATCGGCTTGATCTCCTCGACGCTCGTGACGTTCATCGGGCTCGGCCTGTTCGTGCTGGCGGCGATCGGCTGGACCGTCCAGGCCGTCGCCGAGTACCGGCTCGCGCTCGCCGGCGGGCACGCCGGGCACGGCGGCGGGGAGCACGGCGACGCCGCCCCGCAGGTCGACCACATCACGGCGTCCGGCCACTAGCCCACCGGGCCGCGCCGCCGCCCTACCTGCCGTTCTACGCGGCACAGACGGGCAGCCCCGGTGCGTCGATCCGGGGCTGCCCGAGCCTGCGCGGTCTCCCGCGCTAGTGCTGGACCAGCTCGCCGCACGCGACCGGGAGGGTCGCCCACGCGGGGAGGCCGGGGAGTGACTTGACCGTGCTCGGCAGCGGGGTGGCCGGATCGACGCCGTGGATGACGACGTGCCGGGTGCCCGCCTTCAGCGCCTGGTCGAGCTCGTCCTGGAAGTGGCTCTTCGAACCCGACGCACGGTAGCTGTAGGTGCCGTCCGCGCTCGCGACCGGGAAGCCGAGCGACGCGTCGGTCGGGTCGGCGAAGGTGTCGTCCAGCGAGATCAGGATGTTGCCGTACTTCGGCAGGCCGTCGATGACGTCGAGGATGCCGTCGCTGCCGGCGTCCGCCATCGTCGCGCACTCCGGACCGGCATGGATGTGCTGCGGGTGCAGCGTGCCAGGTGACACGCCGGCCACGTCGATCGCGACGTCGACCCGGTCACCCGTGACGGCGACGGTCGCCGTACCGCGCGCCGCGCTGCCGCTGATGTGCGTGTTCAGCGCGTCGAGGCTCGCGGTGTAGACCTTGTTCGGGCTGCTCGGCCGGGCCTCGGCCGGCAGGGCCAGCATCGTGGCGGCGAGTGTCCCGGCGGCTGTCACAACGACGGCAGCCAGCTTCGTGTTCTTGCGCATAGGTCCTCCGCGGAGCGCAGGCGGCCGGTTCTGGGTGTCCGTGCTCGCCTGAGGACGTCCTGTCCCGCTCGTGGTTCGTCGGCCGCCCCGCTGCGGATCCCTGTCTGCGCAACTATGACTGCGCGTGCCGGCGCGGGTGCAGGCCGCTACTCCCAGCGGAAGGTCGCGGCGGCTGCGGCCAGCAGCACCGCCGACCACGCCACGAGTACGGCGGCCGCGCCGCCGTCGAGCGACCCGGCGGTCAGCGCCGAGCGCAGCCCGTCGGCCAGCGCCGCCGTCGGCAGCAGTCGGCCGGCCGCCTCGAGCGGACCGGGCAGCCGGTCGAGCGGGACGATCAGGCCGCCGGCCAGCAGCAGCACGACGTACAGGCCGTTGGCAGCCGCGAGGGTCGCCTCGGCGCGCAGCCGCCCCGCCATCAGCAGCCCGAGCCCGGAGAACGCCGCGGTCCCCAGCACCAGGAAGAGCACCGCCGCCGGGATGCCGGCGAGCTCGGGTCGCCAGCCGAGCGCGACGCCGACCGAGCCGAGCAGCACCCACTGCACCAGCTCGACGACGAGGACGGCTGCTGTCTTGGCGGCCAGCAGCCCCCACCGCGGCAGCGCTGTCGCGCCGAGCCGCTTCAGGACGCCGTACGACCGCTCGAACGCCGTGGCGATCGCCTGGCCGGTGAACGCCGTCGACATCACCGCGAGCGCCAGGATGCCTGGGACCAGGAAGTCGAGCGGCTCGTCGCCGGGGGTGTCCACGAGGTCGACGGTCGCGAAGAAGAGCAGCAGGACGACCGGGATGACGATGGTCAGCAGCAGCGTCTCGCCGTGCCGGAGCCGGAGGCGCAGCTCCATCCGCGTCTGGGCAGCGACGACCCGGTGCAGCGGCGCCGGCCCGGCACCCGGCAGTCCGGTGCGCGCGGTCACACCCGGAGCTCGCGGCCGGTGAGCTCGAGGAAGACGTCCTCGAGGGTGCGGCGAGCAACCGTGAGGTCGCCGGCCAGCACGCCGTGGTCGGCGCACCAGGCGGCGATCGCCGACACCAGCGCGGGGTCGGCCGCCCCGGTGACGGCGTAGTGCCCGGCCGGCTGCTCCGCGACGCCGCACCCCGCGGGCAGGGCGGCGGCGAGCGCGGCCACGTCCAGCCCGGGCGGGGCGCGGAAGGTGAGCCGGGCCGGTCCCGCCGTCAGCTCGGCCGGTGTGCCGGTCGCGACCACGCGTCCGGCGTCGATGATCACGACGTCGTCGGCGAGCTCGGCCGCGTCGTCCATCGCGTGCGTCGTCAGGACGACGGCGACGCCGTCGGCGCGCAGCTCGCGGACGAGGTCCCAGGTTGCCAGCCTCGCCTGCGGGTCCAGTCCGGCAGTCGGCTCGTCCAGGAAGACGACCGCAGGGCGGCTGACCAGCGCCAGCGCGAGCGACAGCCGTTGCTGCTGGCCACCCGAGAGCCGCCGGTACGGCGTGCCTGCCGACTCGCGCAGCCCGAGCCGGTCGACGAGCTCGTCGGGGTCGAGAGGGTCGGCGGCGAACGACGCGAGCAGCCGGAGCATCTCCAACGGGCGGGCGGACGGGTAGACGCCACCGCGCTGGAGCATCACGCCGATCCGCGGTGCCAGCAGCCGCCGCTCGCGGACCGGGTCGAGCCCGAGCACCCGGACGCGCCCGGCGTCGGGGGAGCGGTAACCCTCGCAGGTCTCGACCGTCGTCGTCTTGCCGGCGCCGTTGGGGCCCAGCAGCGCGAGCACCCGGCCGGTCGCAGCCGTGAAGGAGATGTCGTGGACCGCCGTCGTCGCGCCGTACCGCTTGGCCAGGCCGTAGACCTCGACCGCGAGCGACCCCGGCACGGGCGGGCTACTTGACGACGATCTGCCCGACCATGCCGACGGAGAGGTGCGGCTGGCAGAAGTAGTCGTAGGTGCCGGCCTTGTCGAACTTCTTCTTCACGGTGGCGTTGGGGTCGAAGAGGTTGTTGTTGCCGATGGGGCTCGCCGGGTCGGGCGCGTCCTTGCCGCCGGTCACGGTGTGCGCGCCGCCGGTGTTGGTCCAGGTGACCTCCTGGCCGACCTTGACCTCCAGCTTCGCCGGCTCGAACTTGTTGTCGACCGTCGCCGCGACCTCCGTGCCGCCGCCTTCTCCGCCTTCGCTGGGGCTGGCGCCGGGCGACGCGCTCGCGGACCCGCCGGCGGCCGGTTCGGACGCGCTGGCCTTGGCCGTCGGGGTGGCGGTGGGGGTCGGCTTGGCGCTGACATAGGCCGTCGGCTTCGCCATCGCCGCAGCGGTGGCCAGCTCCCGGTTGGGCTCGACTCGGGACACCTCCGCGCACGCTGTCGCGAGCAGCAGCGGAGCGGACACCACGAGAGCTAGAGCGCGGCGGGGCAGCATGCGGACGCGGGACCTTTCGGCAGGATTCGGTCGGGTGCGCGCAGCGCGCGCGAGGTCGAAGTTTACGCTGCGGGGGCGGGGTTCGCCGCATCGGCGCACCCCCGCGTGCCGGGTTTGCCACCCGGGCGGTATTTACGACACAATCGTGTAGTGAAAAACGCTCAGCACGTCCAGAGCGCCGCTGCCACGACCGACGCCGGGGCCGAGCGGCGCACCCGCGCGCGGGTCGCCCAGCTGCTCCTCGAGCTCGGCGAGGCGACCGCGGCGGACCTCGGGACCCACCTCGGCCTGAGCCCGGCCGCCGTCCGCCGGCATCTCGACTCGATGCTGCTGGCCGGCACGGTCGTCGCCGGCACCGTCGTGGCGAGCCACGCGCCCGGGTCCGCGCCCCGCGGCCGCGGCCGACCGGCGCGTGTGTTCTCGCTGACCGAGGCCGGCCGTGACACGTTCCCGCAGGCCTACGGCGACCTCG
>DASQMY010000053.1:0-19438 GCA_035645255.1 Mycobacteriales bacterium | reverse complement strand
CAGCGAGACAAGCCGTAAGGCGCCTCAGACCGCGTGTCGTCTGGTCAGCGCTCCAGCGGGACCCGCCACACCAGACGGGTGCCCGTGCCGACGGCGCTGTCCACGCTGAGCGCGCCGCCGAGCTCCGCGGCGCGACGCTCGAGGTTGGCCAGCCCGCTGCGCCGCGTCGAGTCGAAGCCGCGGCCGTCGTCCTCGACGCGCAGCTCCACCGCATCGCGCGCGTCGACCACGACGTCGACGTGGCTGGCGGCGGCGTGCCGCGCGCAGTTGGACAGCGCCTCGCGCAGCGCGGCCACCAGGTGGTCTCCGACGTCGGCGGGGATGCGCGCGTCGATCGCGCCGTAGAGCCGCAACGACGGCTCGAAGCCGAGCGACCTGGTCGCCTCGACCACCAGCCCGGTGATCCGCTCCCGCAGCGCCTGCTGCGCCTCCGCGCCGGTGGTGAGCGCGAAGATCGTCGACCGGATGTCGCGGATGGTGGTGTCCAGGTCGTCCACTGCCTGCGACACGCGGCCGGCCACCTGCTCCGGGTCAGCGAGCCGCAGCGACGACTGGAGCGACATGCCGGTCGCGAACAGCCGCTGGATGACCAGGTCGTGCAGGTCACGGCCGATCCGGTCGCGGTCCTCCAGCACGGCCAGCCGGTCACGCGCCTCCTGGGCGCGGGAGAACTCGAGGGCGACCGCCGCCTGCCTGGCGAACGACTCCAGCATGGTCAGCTCGGTCGGGGTGAACCTCCGCCCGCCGGCCCGGTTGCTCACGACCAGGGTGCCGTGTACGGCGTCGCTGCCGACGAGCGGCAGGAACACGGCTGGTCCGAAGTCTCCCGACGCCATGGGCGCGGCGGTTCGGGTGTCGGCCCGGACGTCGTCGACGACCTCGGCGACACGGGACCGCATGACGTCCCCGGAGATCGACGGAGTGGTCGGGAACCGCGCACCCCGCAGCGCGTCAGAGTTCCAGCCGTCCGCGAACTCGAGCACGAGCTCGTCGGTCCGGCCCGCCGGCCGGGAAATCGTCGAGACATCCGCTCCGACCAGCTCGTGCGCCCGCCTCGCGACCAGCCGCAGCACGTCGTCGCGCCCGCCGCCGTTCAGCATCGCGGTCGCCACGTCGCCGGTGGCCTCCAGCCACCGCTCCCGCTGCCTGGTGCCCTCGAGCAGGCGGGCGTTCTGGATCGCGACGCCCGCGGCTGCAGCCAGCGCGACGATCAGCTCCTCGTCCTGCGGGGTGAACTCGTCGCGGCCCTGCTTCTCGGTCAGGTAGAGGTTGCCGAAGACGACGCCGCGGACGCGCACCGGAACGCCGAGGAACGAGCTCATCGGCGGGTGGTTCGGCGGGAAGCCGCTCGACGAGCCGTGCTCGGCGAGCGTGGTCAGCCGGATCGGCTGCGGGTCCTCGATCAGCAGGCCGAGCAGCCCGTGCCCGGAAGGAAGCGGGCCGATCCGCGCCGCCGTCTCGTCGTCGATCCCGTGGTAGACGAACTCCGACAGGCCGTCGCGGGCTTCACTCAGCACACCGAGCGCGCCGTACCGCGCATCGACGAGGTCGCACGCGAACTCGACGATCTGGCGGAGCAGGACCGGCAGACTGAGATCGGAGCCGACTGTGATGACCGCTTCGAGGAGCTTGCGCATCCTGCGATTGCTGCCGCGGAGGTCCTCGACCCGCTCGACCACCTGGCCGAGCAGCTCGTCGACCTCGAGCGTGGACAGGGCGGGGAGCAGTGACGTCCGAGACGCAGGGTCGAGGTCACGCTCGGTCGTCACGCCTCGATACTAGATCGCGACGACCTCGGCCAGCGTCGGGAGCACGCGGCGGCCGGTGATCATGTCCGTGCTGATGACGACGAAGTGACCGGCGTGGTCGGCGCCGATCCACGGCATCAGCATGAGCGCCTCCAGCTCGGCGACCTCCTGCCGCTGCGTCACCTCCCGCGCGTACCCGGTCACTGCGACGCTCCACCCGGTCCGGCTGCGCTCGTCCACCTCGTCCACCTCGAAGGCGACGACGGCGTTCCGGGCTGCGGCCGCCAGCTTGGTCCCGAGCCCGGTCCGGACCGCTATCCCGCCCGGCGCGAGGGCGAACGTCACCGGCAGGATCACCGGCAGGCCGCTCATCGTCACGCCGATCCGGCCGACGGTCGAGCGCGCGAGCAACTCGAGGCACTCGTCTCGGCCGAGCACCTCGAGCCCGTTGCGGTCGAGCGCCATGTCACTTCACGACCAGCGCGGTGACCATGCCGAACATGCCGTCGGCGCGCTCGGCGTGCGGCAGCACGTGGCAGTGCCAGGCCCACACGCCGTCGAGGTCCGGCCGCACCAGGACGCTGTACCGCTCGCCCGGCGCGACGTTGATCGTGTCGGCGTTGTAGGGCATCGGCACCGGGTAGCCGTCCTTCGCGACGACCAGCTGCGCGAATCCGTGCAGGTGCATCGGGTGGATCTGCGTGCCCTCGTTCAGGTAGTGGAACAGCAGCCACTCGCCCTTCTTCGCGGAGTACGGCGCGGTGGCGGGGAAGGACTTGCCGTTGAGCGAGAAGCCGATCGCGCCGCTGTCGTTGAGCATCATCGAGTGCTCCTGCGAGACCTTGACGCCCTTGGGGAGCGGCAGGTCACCGACGAGGAACGCTCCGGCGAGACCGCCAGGGACCTGGATCTGCGCGTCGTGGTGCGAGTGGTACATCCCCACGCCGACCTCGGTCGTCGTGAACTCGTAGGTGTACGTGTCGCCCGGCTTGACCGGCTCCTGAGTGATGTCCGGTACGCCGTCCTGTGCGTTGGGCGCGCGCACGCCGTGGAAGTGGATCGACGTGGAGGTCGGCATCCTGTTGGTCAGCACGACCCGCACCTTGTCGCCCACGTCGACGCTGATGGTCGGTCCGGGGACGACGCCGTTGTACGTCATCGCGTCGACGAGCTTGCCGGACTCGACCTCCCACTTGGTCAGCGCCGCTGTCAGCGAGAACTCCTTGGTCCCGTCGGCGAGGACCCTCGGCTTCAGCAGCTGCCCGCCGAGGCCCTTGGTCTTCGCCGGGAACTCCTTGATCCGGGCGGCCATCGCGGCGTCGTGCTTGTCGACCTCCGCCCGGGAGCCGGCGGCGTCGGCGTGGCCGGCGTGCCCGCTCGTACTGGGCGAAGCGGATGCCGCGGGCTCGGGGGCCGCAGCGGGCGCCGACGCCGCCGGCGCCACTGCCGCCGCCGCCGGCGGCCGGACGACGTCGGCGGTGGTGCGGGCGTCCGACGCGACGCCGACCGCGATGAGCGACGTGGACACCGCGAGGAAGGTGAAGAAGGCGATCGGGCCGCTGTTGGACATGGGAGACGCTCCTGGAGAACGGGCGAGGTGCTGACCCCTCGATGCTCGCCATCGCCGCGCCTGCGCAGCAGGGCCACAGGTCGGCCGCCCGGGGGACCAAGGTCCCTACTCCCAGGCGGCGCGGACCGGCAACCGTCACGATGCACGTAGTGCCGGACGGGAAGGGGCGACCATGGTCACCGCCGTGCTGCGGGATGGGAGCGAGGTGCAGCTGCGGACGATGCAGCCCGCGGATGCGGACGCGCTGGTCCGCTTCCACCGCACCCTGTCCGACGACACCACGCTCGGCCGGTTCTTCGTCGTGCACCGGGAGCTGACCGCGCAGGAGCTGCACCGGTTCACGAACGTCGACCATCGCGACCGCGAGGCCCTGGTGGCGGTGACGGGCGGCGACATCATCGGGGTGGCGCGGTTCGACCGCCTGCCGGACCGGACGGGCGCGGAGGTCGCCTTCGTGGTTTCCGACAGCTGGCGGGGGCGTGGTCTCGGCTCGTCCCTGTTCCAGCGGCTGGCGGAGCTCGCCCGGACACTGGGGATCGAGCACTTCCGTGCGGAGGTGCTGGCGACCAACGCCCGCATGCTGAGGCTGTTCAGCGGGACCGGTCTACGGCAGTCGGTACGCCGCAGCGGCGGTGTCGTGCACGTCGACCTGACGCTGCGGGACGTCGACCCTGCGGCCGGCTGACCCGGCGGCACGAGCCGAATCCCGAGCTGACGGGACCTTCGGCCCTACGTCCGAGCCGCGGCTGGCCGCACAGTGGAGACACGGCCGGGCCACCCTGACACCCGCCGCGGGGAGCGCGACATGCCGAACGACTCGCTCATCGAGACCGCCCGCCAGCAGCTGGCGAACGCGCAACGCACGCCCAGCGGTCGCAGTGCCGAAACCATGTACGGCGGGCACGAGCGGGTGCTGCGGCAGACGGTGCTCGCACTGGTCGCCGGCCAGTCGCTCAGCGAGCACGACAACCCCGGCGAGGCGACGATCTGCGTCCTCGCCGGACGGGTGCGGATCACCTCGGGTGAGCTGTCCTGGGCGGGTGTGGCGGGCGACCTGATCGTGGTGCCTGCCACGCCGCACCGGCTGCACGCCGACGAGGACTCGGCGGTGCTACTGACCGTCGCCAAGACCCGCTGACGTGCCGTCGACCGCGGCATCGGCGCGATCGCTGGCGCGCATCCACTGCTCCGCCACCGCGCGTGCCCGCGCCGTCCGGGCCAGGCGCGCCTGGCGCTCCACCAGCTGCAGCGCCTCGCCGGCGTCGCGGTGCTCGGCACTCACGGTGATCGGTCCCGGAGTGGTGTCGAGCGTGACCGACGCCAGCCTCAGCAGGCGCTGCAGTGGCCCCTGGTGGGCGCGCACGCTCTGCACCCGCTCGTGCGGCATCACGTCGGTCTCGCGGCGCAGCGCACCGCGCCGGGTGACGAAGTAGCGCTCGTCGCCGCCCGCGGCGAGGCCCCGGCCGGCGACCGGGTCGAGCCAGCGGGCGCGCCGCGGGACTCCGGTGAGCGCGGTGCCCGCGACGTTGGCACCGGGCAGCACCCGCTCCATCAGCGCGACGCAGTCGGCCCGCGCCGCGACCGGCAGGAGCACTGCGGACGCGGCGTTGTCGCCGGCGGCGGTGTAGCCGGCCACCTCCACCTCGAGCCGCGCCCAGCCGGTCGTCAGCCGCCACAGCACCGGCTCGATCAGCCGGACCGCCTGGATCCGGCCCGGTGGCACGGTCTGGGCGCGCGTCTCCAGCAGGCCGCGCCGGATCCGCAGACCGTCCGGTGACTCCGCCAGTGTGAACCCCTGGTTGGCGGCGAACTGCCGACCGAACGTCAGCGCCACCGAGCCCACTGCTGGGATCAGGACGAACGGCGCGCCGACGGGTTCGGCGAAGACCGCGGCAGCGGCGAACACCGCGCCGAGCAGCAGCGCGAGGACGACCGGGATCTGCAGCAGGTTGGCCGCCAGCAACCGGCCGTCCGGGACGACGTACATCAGCCGCTCCGGCGCCTCCGGCGTCGACTCACCGAGCCCCGCCGCGCGCGCGAGCAGCTCGGCGCGCAGCCGGTGCGCGTCCTCCTCCGACAGGTAGGCGAGCGGCGCTTCGGTCTTGGACCCGCCGGCCACCTCCAGCCGCAGCTCCGCGAGCCCCAGCGCGCGGGCCAGCAGCGGCCGCACGACGTCGACCGCCTGCACCCGGTCCAGCCGGACCCGGCGCGACTGTCGAAACAGCACGCCGGTGTCGATGCGCAGGTCGCCCGCGTGGATCGCGTAGCGGGTGAACCGCCAGCTCAGCACGCCGTACGCCGCCGCCCCCAGCAGCGCCACGCCGAAGAACCCGCCGGCGATCAGCACCGACGCCGGCCTGCGACCCTCGAGGTCGCCGGAGAGGATCCGCGGCGCGGCGTCGGCGATGCCGTACGCCGCGAGCGCGGTGAAGGCCTTCCAGCCGCGGAGCAGCGGCGACAGCGGGTGGAGCCGGTGCAGGACGACCGGCGGCTCCGGAGTCGACGGCGCGTCGACCGACTGGGTCACAGGCCGGCCGCTCGGCTCTCGCCGTGCGCCGCGAGCCGGTCGCGCAGCCGCGCCGCCTCGGCCGGCACCAGGCCGGGGATCTGCGCGTCGCTCGCGGCCGCGGCGGTGTGCAGCTGCACCGTCGCGACGCCGAACCGGCGCTGCAGCGGTCCGGCGGTCACGTCGACGAACTGCATGCGGCCGTACGGGACGACGACGAGCTGCCGGAACGCGACGCCGTGCCGGACGAGCAGGTCCTCCGCGCGCTCGGCGTACCCCCAGGCCCGGTAGTTGCGCCCGACGAGCCACCAGCCCCAGCCGCCGGCCGCGATGCCGACGACCGCGCCGGCGACCGCCACCGCGCGCGCGTCGACCGCGAGGCCGATGACGACGCTCAGCGCTATGAGCACCGCGACGACCGCGACCAGCACGGTCCGCCGCAGCCGGGCCAGCCCGGGGGAGACGCGCGACCAGCTGGCGTCCTCGGGGTCGAACGCTTCGTCCATGTCTGGCGACGATAGACGCGTCAGCCGCGCGCCGCCCCCGCGGCAGCCTGGCCGAGAGCGACCGCGCCGAGCGACCCCGACCGGTCGCCCAGGCCGGGCGGGCAGACGTACGACGCCAAGTCCACGCCGAGTGCGGGCAGCTGCAGATAGTCGTTGACTGTCGCGACCAGCCGGGTGCGGACGCGCTCGTGCAGACCGGGCCGGCGCAGCACCCCGCCGCCGAGCACGATCCGCTGCGGCGACAGCACGTAGACGACGTTGGCCAGGCCGAGCGCGAGGTGCTCGGCCTCGAGGTCCCAGCCCGGGTGGTCGTCCGCGAGCTGATGCGGCTCCCGGCTCCACCGCGCCCGCATCGCCGTCGCGCTGGCGAGCCCTTCCCAGCAGTCGCCGTGGTAGGGGCAGCTCCCGGCGAAGTCGTCGGCGGACCGGTCGCGCCGGATGCTCTGGTGCCCGAACTCCGGGTGCCCCAGCCCGCTCAGCACGTGCCCGCCGGCGATGACGCCGCCGCCGATGCCGGTCCCCACCGTCACGTAGCAGAACGTGTCGACGTCCTGCGCGGCGCCCCAGCGGTGCTCGCCGAGCGCGGCGGCGTTGACGTCGGTGTCGAAGCCGATCGGCACACCGAGCGCGCGCCCGATCGGCCCGGCGACGTCGACGAACGCCCAGCCCGGCTTGGGCGTCGTGGTGATCTGCCCCCACCGCGGCGACGAGCGGTCACGCTCGACCGGTCCGAACGAGCCGATCCCGACGCCGGCGAGCGGCCGGTGCCCCGCGAAGAAGTCCACTGCCCGCCCGATGGTCTCCTCCGGCTCGCCGATCGGGTAGTCGAGCACGTCGCGGATGTCGTGCGGGCCGGTGCCCACCACGGCGCGCCACGTCGTGCCACCGGTCTCCAGCCCGCCGTACAGCTCCATGGGCGCAACTATGTCGTACGCCGGCCGCGAACTTGCCTTCCCAACGGCGCGGTGAGCCGGTTGGCTCACCCGCATGAAGCTGCTGATGATCGGCGGGACGAAGTTCCTGGGCCGCGCGTACGTCGACGAGGCGCTCGCCCGGGGCGACGAGGTGACGATCTTCACCCGTGGCCAGACGAACCCGTCGGCGTACGGCGACGAGGTCCTCCAGCTGCGCGGCGACCGGACGTCCGACCTGAGCGCGCTGCACGGCGGCACCTGGGACGTCGTCGTCGACACGTGCGGATACGACCCGGCCGTCGTCGAGAAGTCCGCCGCGCTGCTGCGCGACTCGGTCGGGCAGTACGTGTTCGTGTCCAGCCTGTCCGTCTACCAGCGCTGGGACGGCGACGAGTCCGCGACCCTGGTCGCTGCGGACGACCAAGACGACGCGGGCCACTACGGCTACAACAAGGCGCAGTGCGAGCAGGTCGTCGAGCGGCACTTCCCGGGCCGGTCGGCGCACCTGCGCGCGGGTCTGATCGTCGGGCCGCACGAGGACGTCGGCCGGCTGCCCTACTGGCTGGCGGCCGCCGCGCGCGAGCCGGTGGTGGTGGCGCCGGCGCCGCCCGAGCGGACGATCCAGCTGATCGACGCGCGGGACATCGCGGCGTTCACGCTGCGGCTGGCCGACCAGCGCGGCTCCGGGCCGTACAACGTCACCACGCCGGAGGGCGAGCAGACGTTCCGCGACCTCGTCGTCGCCTGCCTCGACGTGACCGACTCGGCCGCCGACGTCGTCTGGGCGGACGATGCCGCGCTGCACGCGGCGGGCATCGAGCCGTGGACCGGGCTCCCGCTCTGGCTGCCTCCCGAGCTGGGCTCGTGGTCGACCGGTGTCACCCGCGCGCAGGAGGCCGGTCTGGTCTGCCGCCCGCTGCACGACACCGTCGCCGACACGTGGGAGTGGCTGCGGCACGTCGAGGACTACCAGCCGCGCTGGCCGTACGCGACGCCCGACAAGCTCGCTGCGGTGCTGGCCGCGGCGCGCTGACCGGCCACCGCCCAGGCTCGATCAGCGCCCCGCCTGCTCCGGTACGGTGTGCCGCGTGGTCGATGTGCGGCGGGACCCGCTGGCGGGGGTCGAGGTGGTGTTCGCGCCGGAGCGTGCGCTGCGGCCCGACCTGGCGACCACGCGACGCGACCGGGTCGTCGACGTCGACTCGTGCCCGTTCTGTCCGGGGCACGAGAAGGAGACCGCAGCCGAGGTCGACTCGGAGGGCCGGTTCGGCAGCGCTCCCGGGACACCCGGCTGGCAGGCGCGCGTCTTCGCCAACAAGTACCCGGCCTTCGCCGCGCACGACGTCCTGGTGTTCTCGCCGAAGCACACCGACGAGATGGCCGACCTGACCGATCCGCAGGTCGCGGTCTGCCTGGCCGTCGCCGCCCGCCGGCTGCGCACGTTCCGCTACCAGCAGGGCATCGCGTCGGTGATGTTCATCGTCAACGAGGGGCACGGCGCGGGCGCCAGCCTGGAGCACCCGCACGGCCAGCTGGTCGGCCTGCCCGTGCCACCGCCGGCGCTGGTGGCCGAGATGCCAGGTCCGGACGGCGCGTGCAAGGTCTGCCTGAGCCTCGACAGCGAGCGGCAGGGGCCACGGATGATCATCGCCGAGGGCGCGACCGCCTACTCGCCGTGGGCGTCCGGGTGGCCGTACGAGGTGCTGGTCGCCCCGCCGCACCTCGACCCGTTCGAGCACTCCGGGTCGCACGTGCTGTTCGACGTCGGCCGCGCGCTGCGCCGGGTCCTGATCGCGCTGCGTACGGCGACGGACGGCGCGCCGTACAACCTGATCGTGCACTCCGGGATGGGGCACTGGCACGTGCACGTGCTGCCGCGCATACCGGTGCTCGGCGGCATCGAGCTCGGCTCCGGCGTCCGGATCAACTACGTCGACCCCGACGAGGCCGCGGCGACGCTGCGCACCCACCTGCCGGCGTGACGTGCCGGACTGTCTAGGCTCTGCCGCACGCGCGACCCGAGGAGCCAGGTGACAGACGACCGCGCCGCCCTGCTGGAGCACATCAAGACTCTCGCCGTCGTGCACGGCCGTGTCACGCTGTCCAGCGGCCGGGAGGCCGACTACTACATCGACCTCCGCCGGGTGACGCTGGCCGGCGCCGCGGCGCCGCTGGTCGGCCGGGTGATGCTCGACACCACGCGCGGGCTCGACTACGACGTCGTCGGCGGGCTCACGCTCGGCGCCGACCCCGTCGCGGGCGCCATGCTGCACGCGGCCGCCGCTCAGGGGCGCACGCTCGACGCCTGCGTGGTCCGCAAGCAGGCCAAGGCGCACGGCCTGCAACGCCGGATCGAAGGCCCCGACGTCGCCGGCCGCTCCGTGCTCGTGCTGGAGGACACGTCCACCACGGGTGGGTCGCCGTTGACCGCCGTGGAGGCGCTGCGCGAGGCGGGCGCGGACGTCTGCGCGGTTGCGGTCGTCGTCGACCGAGGAGCCCGGGCCGCCGTGGAGGCTGCCGGGCTGCGCTACGTCGCGGCGTACGAGCCGGAGGATCTCGGGCTGGTCTGACCCGGTTGGTCCGACCCGGCGTGGGGCCGGATTTTGCCGTTCGTCGGCGCGGCGCTGCCGCGCGGGTCGATACTCGCGAACGACGAACGCCACCCACGCCGGCGAGGACCCTTGCAATATCTGCCTGTGCTCATCGTGCTCGCGGTGCTCACGCTCGTCGGTCTGGTCGGCTATCTGTCCTGGCAGGCGGAGAAGAAGCGGCGGGCCGAGTTCGCGTCGTTCGCGGCTGCGCAGGGCTGGCAGTTCGCCGCCGACGACCCCTACGGGCTCGACAACCGCTGGGACGGCCACCCGTTCGGCCAGGGGCACAGCCGCGAGGCGCACAACGTCTTCACCGGAACGGCGCGCGGCGGCTACCCGATGGTGGCGTTCGACTACCAGTACAAGGAGACGTCCACCGACTCGAAGGGCAACTCGAGCACGACGACGTACCGCTTCGCGGTGTGCGCACTCCAGCTGCCGTGCCGGATGCCCGGGCTGCACGTCGGCAAGGAGAACATCCTGACGCGGATCGGTTCGGCGGTCGGCTTCGCCGACATCGAGTTCGAGAGCGACGACTTCAACCGCGCCTTCCGGGTGAAGTGCGACGACCCGAAGTTCGCGAGCGACGTCCTGCACCCGCGCGCGATGGAGCTGCTGCTGCAGCACGGGCGCGGCGTCGAGTGGCGGTTCGACGGATACGACATGCTGTCGTGGCGCAGCGGCCGGCTCGGGATCCCCGACCTGCTGCAGCGGCTGGACGTGATGCGCCGAGTGATCGAGAGCATTCCGAGCTTCGTCTGGAAGGACCGGGGGCACGACCCCGGCGCCAGGTCGCAGACCCAAGGGGGCAGCTGATGGACCCGATCGTCATCGCCGTGATCGTCGCTGTAGCACTGCTGATCTTCTCGGTGATCGCGTCGTACAACCGGTTCCACAAGCAGCGCAACGTCGTGCAGGAGTCGTGGCGGCAGGTCGACGTCGAGCTGCGCCGCCGCTACGACCTCATCCCCAACCTGGTGGAGACCGCGCGCACGTTCGCCGTCCACGAGCGGCAGGTCCTCGAGGCGGTGACCGCCGCCCGCGCCAACGCCGCCGCGCCGAGCCGGTCGGTGGCCGACCAGGCGAACGACGAGAACCAGCTCACCATGGCGGTCCGGCAGCTCTTCGCCGTCGCCGAGAACTACCCGCAGCTCAAGGCGGACCAGAACTTCCTCGCGTTGCAGCACCAGCTGGCCGAGACCGAGGACCGGATCGCGGCCGGGCGGCGCTTCTACAACTCCAACGTCCGCGCGTACAACACGCGGATCGACACCTTCCCGTCGTCGGTGATCGCGAACTTCGCCAACTTCGAGAAGGCCGAGTACTTCGAGGTCGCCGACCCGGTCGTCCGGGAGCCGGTGCGCGTCGACTTCGGCGGGCAGACCGGCCAGCCGCCGGCCGCGCCGCCGGCAGCACCGACCGCCTGACGGCTACTCACCCGCTCGGATCGTCCTACGCCGCCCCGGCACGTCGCCCGTCCGCCACGCCGCCCGTCCGCCATACGCCGGCGCCCCCGGGACGTCACCCACCCGAGCTCTGTCTGACCGCGCCGCTACTTCGCGGCGTCGACCTCGTCGTCGTCGGACACGGCGTCCTCCAGCCGCGCCAGCCGCTCGGCCACCGGAGCCCGCCGCGCGTTGATCCGGCCGCGCAGCACCTCGAAGGCGACCGGGAGGACCGAGATGCCGACGATGATGATGATCATCACCTCGAGGTTGTCGCGGACGAACTCGACCTGCCCGAGGAAGTAGCCGATCAGCGGCACGCCGACGCCCCAGAGCAGGCCGCCGCCGATGTTGTAGGTCACGAACGTCCGGTAGTGCATCCGCCCCACGCCGGCCAGCACCGGCGCGAACGTGCGGACGATCGGCACGAAACGAGCCAGCACGATGGTCTTCGGGCCGTGCGCCTCGAAGAACTCCTGAGACTTCTCGACGTACGCCTGCTTGAAGATCTTGGAGTTGGGCTTGCGGAAGATCGACGGGCCGACCCGGCGGCCGAACAGGTAGCCGAACTGGTCGCCGATGATCGCCGCGACCACGCAGATGACGATGACCGCCACGATGTTGAGCTGCTCGTCGGTGCCGGGGATCGGCCGCGACGCGAACAGGCCGGCGGTGAACAGCAGCGAGTCGCCCGGCAGGAAGAACCCGACGAGCAGCCCCGACTCCGCGAAGACGATCAGGAAGAGGCCGATGTAGCCGAATGCCTCGATGGCGGCTTCGGGGTGCAGGAGGTCGCCCATGGCGGCGAGGCTACCTCCTCCGGTGACCGCGCCGTGATGTGATCAGCGCATGAGACGGCGGCTGCTGGTCATCGGTGGGGACGCTGCGGGGATGAGCGCGGCCTCGCAGGCCCGCCGCCGCCGTACGCCGGACGAGCTGGAGATCGTGGCGTTCGAGCGCGGCAACTACACGTCGTACTCGGCCTGCGGAATCCCCTACCTCGTCGGCGGGGAGGTCACCGAGGTCGACGACCTGGTGGCGCGCTCACCCGAGGTGTTCCGCGCCAAGCACGCCATCGAGGCGCGGATGCGGCACGAGGTGGAGGAGATCGACCTGGCGCGCGGCGCCGTGCTGGTGCGCGACCTCGAGCGCGGCGCGACGAGCTGGGAGGGCTACGACGACCTGATGATCGCGACCGGCGCCGTACCGCGCCGGCCGGAGCTGCCCGGCTCGGACGCGCCCGGGATCTTCGGTGTCCAGGTGCTCGACGACGGCGTCGCCGTACGGGAGGCCGTGCTGGCCGGCGCCAAGCGTGCGGTGGTCATCGGCGGCGGCTACATCGGCGTCGAGATGGCGGAGGCGATGGTGCGCCGAGGGCTCGACGTGACACTGGTCGACCGAGGGCCGGAGGTCATGTCGACGCTCGACCCGGACATGGGCGCGCTGGTCCGTGAGGCGTTGTGCGGCATGGGGATCGACATCCACACGAGCTGCGCTGTCGAAGGCTTCGCGACCGCGGACGGCAAGGTGACCGCAGTCGTCTGCGAGGACGGCGAGTTCCCCGCCGACCTGGTCGTGCTCGGCCTCGGAGTGCGGCCCAACTCGGACCTGGCAGCTGCGGCCGGCGTACCGGTCGGTGTCACCGGCGGCATACCGACCGACCTGCGGCAGCACGCGTACGCCGACGCGGTGTGGGCCGCGGGTGACTGCGTGGAGACCTACCACCTGGTCGCCCGCCGGCCGGTCGCGATCGCGCTGGGCACGCACGCCAACAAGCAGGGTCGGGTGGCCGGGATCAACCTCGGCGGCGGCTACGCGACGTTCCCGGGCGTCGTCGGCACGGCGGTCAGCAAGGTCTGCGACTTCGAGATCGCGCGGACCGGGCTCAAGGAGGTCGAGGCCACGCGGGCGGGGTTCGAGTTCCTGACGGTGGTGGTCGAGTCGACCACCCGTGCCGGCTACTACCCCGGCACGACGGCGATCACGGTCAAGGTCATCGCGGAACGCCGGTCCGGCCGGCTGCTCGGCGCCCAGATCGTCGGCCGGGAGGGAGCCGCGAAGCGGATCGACGTCTTCGCGGCGGCCCTGTGGAACGAGATGGACGTGCACGCCATGCTGAACATGGATCTGTCCTACGCGCCGCCGTTCTCCCCGGTGTGGGACCCCGTGCTGATCGCCGCGCGGAAGGCGTGGGAGGCCGTCGAGGCCGACGTGGTCCGCTCCGGCCCCGACTGACCCACCTGGCCCGCCTGCCGCGCCGCCGTACCGTCGCCGCTTTCCATGCGCAAGCAAGTGACTGCAGCCATGTCCCAGCGCGGCTGAACTCACTTGCTCCCTGCGATCGGCGTCGTCGTCGGGTGCAGCGCCCGCTCCAGCGGCCGGGCGACGTGGTCCGGCTTGGTCCGCAGCGTCCAGAGCGCAAACCGGAGCACCAGTCGGTTGGTGAGGCCGATCTCGTTCTGCCGGTCCAGATCGGCCGTCCACTGCGCGACGTCCATGTGCATCCGGCCGTCCAGCTCGACCACCGGTACGTCGGACGCGCGGCGATCTCGGCGTACAGGGCCCGCGCCGGCACGAGCCGCTGCTGGACGCCGGCGGCCAGGATCGCAACCGCATCGTCGACGTCCGGAACATCGCCCGCCATGTCGACCAGCGAGCGCGGCAGCCGGGTGCGCGGCGGGAGCAGAACCGGATGCGCGTGCACGGACCTCGCCCGATGCGGGACGAAGAGCTCCTGGCGGCTGAGCTGGTGCTTCGGTTCGGTGATCACGTGAACGCTCGCGGACTCGTAGTCCCGCAGCTGGCCGAGCCACGCGGCGGTGGCATAGCCGAGGACGCCGTACGGCCACGCCGAGGCCCAGCCGGCCCAGGCTCGCTCCAGCCCGGTGAGCGAGCCGCTGTGCGAGACGTAGGCGCGCAGGTAGGGCCGCTGCCACCGGCCGGACTGCACGAGCCAGTCGAGCGCCGCCGCCGTCATCCCCGCCTGGAGCGCCTGGCCGCGGGCGACCACGCCGCACTGCCGCGCGACGAGGTCGTCGACGGTAAGCCGCTCGCGTGCGAGTGCAGTCATGCGGCCGAAGTCTGGCGCGCTGCGGCCACCGCGCCGTGGCGGTCCACAGAGCGCGGCGCTGCGGCCGCGCCGTCCACAGACCACCAGTCGCGGTCTCGCCGTACAGAGGCGACATCGGTCCCCGGGGAAGCAAGTGGCTGCAGGCCTGTTCTGGTGCGGCTGGAGACACTCGCTTGCCCCGCGACGATCATCGCGGCGCGGGTGGTGCTCAACTTCGGCCCGCCCGTGCCGAATACAGACGCAATGGGACCGGCCTGGTGTGCCGTCCCGCGGGGTTCGACTGAGGGGTCACCTGTGGCGAACGACTCGACTGCCCGCCGGCGCAACGTCGCGATCGATCCGCGGACCGCGGACATCGTGGTGCTCGTGGGCATGCTGGCCGCCGCCGGCGTAGGCATGGCCGTCGCCGGCGGCTTCGACGAGGTCTCCTGGCCGATGGCTCTGGTGCTGCTTACCGCGCTGACCGGTGTGGTCCTCACCGTCGTCACGGTCACCCGCCGTCAGCGCAAAGACAACCTCGGTACGGCGATCGCCCTGCTGGAGCAGATGGCCGGCGGGGTCCTGCCGACCCACGTCGTCGTGCCGCCCGCCGGTGACGAGCGCGCCATCCTGTCCGCGGTCGACCGCATCGCGCAGCAGCTGCGCCAGGCGCTCAGCACTGTTCAGCGCAGCGCCAACGCGCTCTCCGAGCAGCAGGCCCGAATGAACGACGTGGCCTGGGCGATGACGAACGCGTGCGAGGGCACCGTCACGCAGGCGGCGCTCGCGTCGGCTGCGGCGGACGACGTATCCGGCCAGATGCAGCTGATCGCGGCGGCGACCGAGCAGATGGCCGCAACGATCCGCGACGTCGCCCGGCACGCCGCCGACGCGTCGAGCATCGCGACCGAGGGCTCCGCGGAGGTCGCCGGCGCGACCGACACGGTGACCGAGCTGCAGACCTCCTCCACCCGCGTCGAGGAGATCCTGCACCTGATCACGAGCATCGCTGGGCAGACGCACCTGCTCGCGCTGAACGCCACGATCGAGGCGGCCCGGGCCGGGGAGCACGGCCGCGGCTTCGCCGTCGTGGCGGGCGAGGTCAAGCAGCTCGCGCAGCAGACCGCCGTGGCCACGGAGCGGGTGACCGGCAGCGTCCTCGAGATCCGCACCGGCTCCGGCCACATGGCGGACGCCATGAGCCGCGTCACGCAGACGATGAGCCGCGTCACCGACAACCAGCAGGCGATCGCCGCGTCGGTGGAGCAGCAGACCGCGACCACCACCGCGATCGGCCAGAGCACCGCCCACGCGGCCGGCCAGGCAACCTCGCTGGCGACCAACGTGACCGCGCTCACCATGGCCGTCCGCAGCTCTGCGTACAGCGCCGCGGCGGCGCGCACCGCCGTGGCCGAGCTCGTGCGTGCTCAGGGCGTCATCGACGGCGTGCTCGCCGGCTACGAGTTCGAGGCGATCGAGGAGCCGGCAACCGTGGCCACGACGTTCGCCGGGGTGACCCGCAGCGACGGGGTGACGACGGTCGAGGACTTCGTCGTCGGGACCGGCCTCGGTGAGTGGCAGTACGACGGGACGTGGGGCTTCGCGACCGCCAACGTCGAGGCCGACGGCACCAACGCGCACAGCTGCATGCCCGGCGACATGGCGACGTTCCGCTTCCAGGGCAGCCGGATGCGCTTCTACGGTGTCAACGCCGACAACCACGGCCGAGCCATGATCAGCCTCGACGGTGGCACCGAGACGCTCCTCGACCAGTACGGCGACCGCCGGGTCGCGCGGCAGCTGTCGTTCGACAGCGGCCCGCTGCCGGCCGGTGAGCACACCTTCGTCGTCCGGGTGCTGGGTGCGGGCAACTCCACGTCCCGGTACTGCTGGGTCAACATCGACGCGGTCGAGTACGAGGACTGACCCGCTCGCGCGGCCGGCGAACCGAGTTCCGTTCAGCACCCCCGCTCAGCCATACTTGGCGGCTGCACAGGGGCTCAGCGCGGAGCGCCCGCCACCCGTCACCCGCGAGGAGATGTTTCACGCCATGCCGATCGCAACCCCCGAGGTCTACGAAGAGATGGTCGCCCGCGCGAAGGCGGGCAGGTTCGCCTACCCGGCGATCAACGTGACCTCGTCGTCGACCCTCAACGCCGCGCTGCGCGGCTTCGCCGAGGCCGAGTCGGACGGCATCGTCCAGGTCTCCACCGGCGGCGGGGAGTTCCTGTCCGGCTCGACGGTCAAGGACATGGCACTCGGCGCGCAGGCGCTCGCCGAGTACGCCCACGTGGTGGCGGAGCGGTACGGCGTCAACGTCGCGCTGCACACCGACCACTGCCCGGCCGACAAGCTCGACGGCTTCATGCGCCCGCTGCTGAAGATCAGCGCCGAGCGCGTCGCCGCCGGCGGCAACCCGCTGTTCCAGAGCCACATGTTCGACGGCTCGGCGATCGACCTCGAGGAGAACCTCAAGATCTCCAGCGAGCTGCTCGACGAGTGCAAGTCGTCGCGGATCATCCTCGAGATCGAGGCTGGCGTCGTCGGCGGCGAGGAGGACGGCGTCGCCAACGAGATCAACGACAAGCTGTACACCACCAACGAGGACATGATCCGCGTCGCCGAGATGCTCGGCACCGGCGAGCGCGGCACCTACCTGCTGGCCGCGACGTTCGGCAACGTGCACGGCGTGTACAAGCCGGGCAACGTCAAGCTCAAGCCGGTCATCCTCAAGGAGGGTCAGGACGCTGTCGCCGGCAAGCTCGGCGGCGGCAACGCCAAGCCGTTCAACCTGGTGTTCCACGGCGGCAGCGGCTCGCTGCTCGAGGAGATCCGGGAGACCCTCGACTACGGCGTCGTGAAGATGAACGTCGACACCGACACGCAGTACGCGTACACGCGGCCGGTCGCCGGCCACATGTTCAGCAACTACGACGGCGTGCTCAAGGTCGACGGCGAGGTCGGCAACAAGAAGGCCTACGACCCGCGCGCCTGGGGCAAGAAGGCGGAGGAGGCGATGGCCGCGCGCGTCGTCGTCGCCTGCCAGGACCTGAGGTCGGACGGCCAGTCACTGCGGAGCTGACCGCACGTCGTACGACGGCCGCCCCCGGATCGCCGGGGCGGCTTTCGTTCGTCCGGGGCGGGGTACGGCGGACATGTCGGATCGTCGTCGCCCCTGGAGGACAAAGTGCGTATCGCTGCAGTCTCGATGGCGGTCACCGCCGCCCTGCTCACCGCGGCCTGCGGCGGTGACGACGGCGAGTCCGCCTCGCAGTCCGCCAGCTCGGTCGTCGCTTCGGCCACGGCGGCGGCCGGTTCCGCCGCCGCCTCGGCTACCGCCGCCGCCGGCTCTGCCGCTGCCTCCGCGGTCGACTCCGCCACTGCCGCTGCGGGATCGGCGGCCGCGTCCGCCACCGCCGCCGCCGGTTCCGCGGCCGCCTCCGCGACCGCGGCGGCCGGCTCTGCGGTCGCTTCGGCCACCGGAGGGGCGACCGGCGCCAACAACGTCCGGCTGCAGCTCGGCACCGATGCTCCGGTCGAGGTCAGTACGCAGAGCTGCACGTTCCTCCAGGGCGTCGGTCTGACGTACGCGGGTCAGGCGACCGGCCTGCAGGTGGCGCTGACGCAGGCCGGCACGCAGGCCGCGACGGTCGCCATCCTCGGAACGACCAACGGCACCGACACCGCCGCCAAGATCGAGACCAAGGCGGACGGGACCTTCACCGCCACGGCGACGGTCGCCGGCAAGCCGGTGTCGGTCACCGGCCACTGCGACGCCCTCGTGGGCAAGGGCGGCCAGTAGCATCCGCGCTGCCTGGAGATGCACCCTGCATGACAGGTGCCGAGCCTGAAGTGCAGGGTGCAACTCCAGTCCACCGCAGCCGGAACGGAGCGACCGTGGCAGTGATCAAGAGCATCGAGCTGATCGGCGTGAGCACCCAGAGCTGGGACGACGCCGCGCGCAAGGCGCTCGCCGAGGCGGCCAAGACGCTGCGCGGCATCGAGCACCTCGAGGTCCTGGACCAGACAGCGGTCGTGCGCGAGGGCGAGATCGCGGAGTTCCAGGCGACCTGCCGGATCCGCTTCCGCCTCGACGACCGCTGATCCTGAACCGGGGCTCGCTGCTAGCTCTCCGCTGACGCCCGCCCGACTTCGAGCGTCGAGTGGGCCGGCGGGACAGCTGGCTTGCGACCCCACGCACTGAACGACGGGACGAACATCGTCACATCGACGCCACCGCGGTCGAGCCGGGCGAAATCGGCCTCCCAGCGCTCGACGTCATCCGGTCCGATGACGCCGTCGGCCAGCATCGCCTCGCGCGCCGCCCAGGACGGCGGACGCATGCCCGGCGGCGGCCGCAAGATCGCGTACTGGCCCCGGTGCAGTACGTCCTCGAGCCCCGCCCGCACGAGGAGCTCGCCCAGCCGCAGCCCGACTGACAGGTCGTTGCCGCGCCTCGCGTGGAACTCCAGGTAGGCGTCCGCCAGCTCCGGCAGGCTGCCGACGCTGTCCGGGGGGTGGAAGCGCATCGCCGTGGCGTCGACGTCCACCAGGTAGACCGACCCGCCCGGCTTCACGAGCGTCGTCAGGTGGTCGACGATCGGCTGCTCCTGGCCGCCGTTGTGGGCCAGGACGTGGCGCATCATGACGACGTCGACGGTCTCCGGAGCAATGCCGGACTCCGTGGCCGTGCCCTCCGCGAACGTCACGTTGGCGACGCCCGCCAGCTCCGCCAGCTGCTGCGCGGTGCGCAGCGCCTCCGCGTCACTGTCGACGGCTCGGACAGTGCCGTCAGGCGCGACGATGCCGGCCAGGACGGCTGACACGGCGCCTGGGCCGCACCCGATGTCCGCGACGTGGGCGCCCGCGACGATTCCGGCCGCCGTCCACTGCTCGCGCTCCTCGAGCGCCGCGCCCTGCGCCATCATCCGGTAGCGCATGATCTCCGCCTGGCTGAGCTGCAGTGCGTAGTCGCTCATGGCTTCCTGCCCCTGTCGGTACGCCGGACCGCTGCCGCGGGATCATGACACCCGCCGTGGCAGCGGCGATAGGTGCGACGCGGGTCAGGCAGATGTCGCGCGGCCGGTGGAGTGCTGCCCGTCGCCGCCG
>DASQMY010000052.1:0-5052 GCA_035645255.1 Mycobacteriales bacterium | reverse complement strand
CATCGCCGTCGACCGGACGGTCGAGGCACCAGCGGCGTACTTCAGCGAGTCGACCGTCCTGTACGCCGGTCGCTGCTTGGCCGACCACAGCACCTTCGACTCGACGGTGATCTGGTCGACCGGGAGCTTCGGCCCGACCTTCACGCCCGGCCGGAACCCCGAGCCCGGGTCGCTCCCCGCGGCCGGCTTGCCGACGAACCGGTCGACCCCGTCGGTCCCGCCGGGCAGCGTGCCGAACGCGCGGGTGTGCTCGAACGCGTCGATGTCGGCCCAGGTGTCGGTCTGCTGCAGCTGCACCATCAGCCCGGCGGAGAACGCCGCGAGCAGCCGCTCGGCGGCCCGCCGGGCGACCTCGTCCGGCGTACCGAGCGCGCTGCCGGCGACCGCCATGCTGGCCGCGACGTCGGTGGTGCTCGCGCCGAGCGCCGCGCGCAGGGCCGCGCCGTCAGGTCGGTTGTCAGGCTGGGGGCCGCGGCGCAGCGGGACGCCGTGGATGCGGCCGTGCAGCAGCGTCGTCCGGGCCGGGGCGGGCGGCAGCAGCGCGGCCGCAATCGCCTCCGTCGCGAAGCCGCTCACGGCCGGGTAGAGGTAGCTGCCCGCCGCGGCGACGTAGCCCGGAGTGAAGCTGCGCGACACGGCCTTGCCCGCACGCAGCGAGGCGTCCTGGGTGTGCCGCGACACCACCGGCAGGCCGAACAGCTCGCTGACCTTGTGCCGGGCGGCCGCGTCGCTGCGCCGGTCGCGCTCGGGGCTCGGGTGGTCGGGGTCGTTCCAGCCGAGCGCGTCGAGCCGGGCCCGGTAGCCGATGTCGCTGCCGACGCCGTCCAGCGGGTCGTCGCCGCTGCGCGTCCACCAGCCGGCGACGACGTAGGAGATGGCGTCGCCCTCCAGCTCGACACCGTCGAGGTCGGTGACCGGGTCGTGCAGCGCGAGGCGGCCCTGCGCGCCGTCGTACGCCTGCGCCCAGCCCTGACCGCCGACGTGCATCGTCAGCTGCTCGGGCGCGACCGCCGTGCCGACCGACTGCGTCCGCGTCATGACGGTCGGGTAGTCGGCGAGCGGCGTCACCGTGGCAGCCGCAGCGTCGATCACCCAGCCCGTGACGAGCGGCGTACGTCCTCCGGCCGGTACGACCAGCCGGAGCACGACCCAGCGGTCGGGCAGCGCTGGCAGGTCGAGCCGCCGCCGTGTCGCGTCGCCCGGTGCGGCCGGGTCGTCGACGACGCTGCCGTGGCCGAGCGCGGCCGGCACGGTCCAGAGCAGGTGTACGCCGGCCGGCCGCGGTGTCCCCGGGTCGTGCACGTCCGGCGCCGGGCCGCCCTCGGTGTCGCGGAACGGCAGCCGCACCATCGGCTCCGCGTCGTTGACGCCCGCCTGGACGACGAGGGCCTGCACGTCGACGGGCACGAGCAGCCGCGGCTCGCGCACCAGCCGGCGGTCGAAGTTGTGCAGGTCGGCCGACACCGCGTCGAGCGCGGTCAGCGCCGCCCAGCGGGCAGTGCCGACGGCCTTCTCGATGTGGTCGCGCGTGACGTCAACCATCGTCCTCAGCCCTCGAAGACCGTCTTGGCGAGCTCGAACCGCGTGGCGAGCTGCGCCATGTTGACCGTCGCGACGAACGAGTCGGCGCCCGGCGCGACCGACGTGTCGCCGAACACCTGCCGCAGCGGGAAGTCGAGCATCTGCATGGCGAACTCCGCCGAGTCGACGCGGTCGCCCATGTTGCTCTCGGTCACCTCGCACAGTTTCTTGTTCAGCTGCTTCATGTTGATGACGCCGGGTGAGCCGGCGCGGAACGGCACCGGCACGGTGCGGTCCTTGCCATCCAGTTGCAACGGTCCGTTGTTGGGGTTCTCGACGTCCCGGACCGCCACCACCGCGCGCGGCTGCGCGGGGTTGGTCACCGCGTCGAGGCGGACGCCGAACTGGATGCCTGCGCGCGGCTCCTCGATGTGCACGACCTGCGGCACGCCGTCGAACAGCACCAGCAGCACCGCCGGCGCGAGCCGCTCCATCCGCAGCAGCCGCACGCGGTCCGGGCTGGTGTCCATCGCCCGGATCGTGCGCTGGTCTTGTCCGTTGTCCTTCGAGTACGCGCGGACGTGCAGTCCGGGCCACCCCGAGACGAGCCGCGATCGCAGCACGAAGCCGGTGATCGGGCCGCCCGCGCCGATCGGGCGCCCCTGCGCGTCCACGACCGGCGCGTCCGCGTCCTTCATGCGGACCAGCCGCTCGGCCTTGTCTACCTCGGCGCGCACCACGCCGTACAGCTGCTCGAGCTGCGCCCGGTCGGCCGCGTTGACCGTGCCGACGCTGAGCGCGCCCTCGACGAGCGCGTCGGTCGCGTTGCGGTCGAGGTAGAAGAACCGGATCGTCTCGGCCGGTGTCAGCTCGGCGTCCGCCACCAGGTAGCTGAACGGCACGCCCTCGAGCAGGCGCAGCCGGGCGAGGAAGCGGACCAGCGGCGCCGGGACGACGCCGTCCGGGTCGACGCCGTCCTCGACGCCGGCCGGCTGCGCCACCTGCGTCAGGGTGTCCGCCAACGCGTGCTGCGCGTGCGCCAGCGAGGTGATGTACGCCGACGCGTCGAGTCCGCCCATCAGCGCTGCCCCCTGCCTTCGGTCGCCTGCTCGATCAGCCGGTCGAGGTCGTCCTTGCGCCGGCGTGCTTTCGGTACGGCACCGCGGGTAGCCGTGCCCTCGCGGGTCGGTGCGCCGCCGCCACGGATGGGGCCGCGGCCGCCGCCGCCTGTCACCGGCCCGTCGGCGTCGAGCTTGAGGACGTCGACGGTCAGCTGCTCGACCTGCGCCGAAAGGGTCGCGCGCAGCGCTGCGACCGCCTCGCGGTCACTCGACAGCGGCTTGGTGGTGACCTCCACTGCGGGCACCGGCACTGCCGCGAGGCCGTCAACCCCGAACTGCTTCGCCGCCCGCTGGACGAGCCGCGGCTCCGCGCCGAGGCCGACCAGCACCTGCTCACCACGCAACTCGGCGACAGCGTCCGGGACCCGGGACACGGGGATCGCCTGTGCGCGGGGACCGAGCAGGTCCGGCTCGGCGACCATGGCACCGACGAGATGATTGCGGACCAGGTGCTCGATCGCCGTACGCCCGCCGGCGACGGCGACGCCGAAGTCGTCGATGAGCATGCCGGACAGCAGGTCGCCGAGCTCGCGGGCGCGCGCCGCCCCGAACAGCTCCCGGCGCCACTCCATCAGCGCGCCCACGATCATCGGCTTGTTGAAGGTGAGCAGGCGGCCGATCTCGAACAGCGCGGCGAGCGAGATGTCCTCACGCCCGTCCGGGGTCACCTTTCGCAGCTGGTCGGCGACGTGGTGGAGCGGCAGCACGCCGTCGACCTGGCCGCTGCGCACGGTCGGCGCGGGACCGAGCGGCCCGCGGTACCAGGACGTTGCCGCCTCTCCGCGTCGGCTCCGGTGGGAGAGCGCGACGTGACCGGTCGCGGCGACCTCGGGCACCGGCGGCTGCTGGTCGTCGGCGAGCGTCCCGAGCAGGCCGACCTCGAGGTCGTTCATCAGGCGCTCGAAACCGCCGGTGCCGGTGCAGACGAAATCCCAGGAGACCAGCACCGGGAAACGCCGGAGCGCGCGGAAGGCTGGCGGGTTGACGACCGACCCGACGCCGGACTTGTAGTCCTTCGCCAACCCGACGTCGCCGGCGATGATCGCCGCAGCGCCAGTGGGGCCGGTCGCCCAGGACGCGGCAGCGCTCTCCACGCCCTTCGCGGCCCCGAACGGTGCGACGTCGCGCTCGATCGCCTGGCCGATTGCCTTCGATCGGCCCTTCCTGGTGAGGCCGGCCGCCGGGCCGAGGTTCATCGCGATCTGGTCCACCGTCGCGTCGGGCGCCACCGTCAGCAGCTCGGCGTGCATCAGCTCGGTGACCAGCATCGCGTCGAAGAACAGCGGCGGGTCGGGCTCGGTGGGCAGCAACGTCTCGAGCTGCTCCTCGAGGTTGATCAGGTAGGCGGTGTAGCGCAGCGGCCGCGGGTCGCCGCCGGGCTCGGCGGGCGGCGCCGGCTGCGGCAGCCGACTGGACAGCACGACCGAGAGGAAGCCGTCGTCGTCGCCCATCATCAGCTCGGTGTCGCTGAGGTCGACCTTGCGCACGTGGCAGAGCAGGTCGAGCTCGTCGCGGCACGGGAAGACCTTGTCGATGACGTCCTGCGTCACCTCAAGGTACTTGCTGGTCGGGACGTCCGCGTCGCTGCCCAGGTCGACTCCCGGCGAGACGCACTCCGCTACGTCGACCTCCGGGCTCAGGAAACCCTCGCCCTCGGCCAGGACGACAAGTGCGAGCCACGGCGGTGACTTCGACGGCGAGGCCGCCGGGTCGGGGTTGCGGTCCCAGGGCAGTGTCCGGCGCTTGAGCACGATCTGCGGCAGCCGCTCGCGCCAGTCGCCCTGCGACCCCGCCGGCGGGAACGTCGAGAGGATCTGGTCCGGCGGCATGACGTAGCGCGGCGCGTCGACCCGCACCCGGAACTGCGTGTCGTCCACCGGCACGGTCACCGCCGGACCCTGCGGCGGCTGCGCCGTGAGGTCCAGCGACCCGGTGAGCGTGTAGGTGCCGGCCGGCAGCGCCGGCCGCGCGCTCGGGTAGAGCTCGAAGAATCCAGGGGTCGTCATGTGCGCCGCTTCCTCGGTGCCGTCGTCGCGGTCTTCTTCGCCGGCTTGGCCGGCAGGGCCTTGGCCGCCGGCTTGTTCGCCGGCACAGCCTTCTTCGCCGGCACAGCCTTCTTCGCCGCCACCTTCTTGGCCGGCACGGCGTTCTTGGCCACCGCCTTCTCTTCGGGGCCGGCCTTCTTGACCGGCGCCTTCTGCGCCGGCAGGGCTCTCTCGGCGGCGGCTTTCTTCGCCGGCACAGCCTGCTGCGCCGGCTTCTTCGCCGGCGTGCTCCTCGCCGTCGTCTTCTTGGCGGTTGTCTTCTTGGTGGACACAGACTTCTTCGTCGGCACCCGCTCCTTCGGCGTCTTGTCGACCGGCCCGTCCGCCAGCACGTAGCGGACGCCGCGCACACCCGAACCGCCCAC
>DASQMY010000051.1:0-4520 GCA_035645255.1 Mycobacteriales bacterium | reverse complement strand
GGCACGGTTGACTGGTCGCGCCAGGTCAGCCAGCCCCTTGCGGGCTTCCCTTGGAGGTGCCGTTGTCGTATCCCGAGCGGCGGTACTTCGCAGAGAGCGGTGCGACCAGCGCGACGTTCCGGCGGGTGGGCGAACCGGCTGACCTGGTCACTGGCAGGACGGAGGTCTCCTACCTCGCCACGACCGCCTCTACTGACGGCGAGTTCGGCCTCTATCGCTACGTCATGACGGAGCAGCCGAGCGGCCCGGATCCGCACTTCCACCGGACGATGTCCGAGTCGTTCTTCATCCTGTCCGGCACGGTCCGCCTGTACGACGGCCGGCAGTGGGTCGACGCGACCGCCGGCGACTTCCTCTACGTGCCGGTCGGCGGAATTCATGCCTTCCGCAACGAGTCGGGCGCGCGGGCAGAAATGCTCCTGCTCTTCGCGCCCGGCGCGCCGCGGGAGGCGTACTTCGAAGGGCTCGCCGCCCGGGCGGCGGCCGGCCAGCCGTTCACCGACGACGAGCGGGCCGCGTTCCTGCTAGAGCATGACCAGTACATGGTCTGACCGGTAGCTCACCGGCCAGGGCTGGCTGCTCACGCCCAGGCGGCGACCGTGTACTGGGCAAGGAACGCGAAGGACAACCCGACGACGTGACGGCCGGCAGCAGGCCCGTGCCCGGCACACCGCGTGTACGCCGAGCGCGACCTGTCGGTGCTCGAGCGGGCTACGGGGCGTCCGCTCGCGGTTTGCCGCTTCTCGCCGACGGCGTCGCCTGACAGGCTGCCCAGATGTCCACCGAGTCGCGGCACCTGAGCGTCCACATCGACCGGCCGTTGGCCGAGGTCTACGCCTTCGCGGCTGACCCGGCCAACCTGCCGCGTTGGGCGCCCGGGCTGGGCAGCGCGGTCGTGCAGGAGGACGGACAGTGGACGTCGAGACGGCCGCGTCCGCATCACGTTCGCCCCGCGCAACGAGTACGGCGTACTCGATCACGCGGTGGTGACGCCGACCGGCGAGACGGTCTACCTCCCCGTACGCGCGATCGCCGACAGTGACGGCTGCGAGGTCGTCTTCACGCTGCGTCGTCTGCCGGGCATGACGGACGCCGACTTCGACCGGGACGCCGGCGTGGTGTCCGCCGACCTCGCGCTGCTGAAGCAGGTCGTCGAGGCCGCTGCGACGTGACGACCGCCTTGACGTCCGCGACCTATGGGCGTGGCGCCCCGGTGTAGACCTGCAGCTCGCCCTGCCGTACGGACGTCAGCACCGTGTACTCGGCCACGAGCACGCCGGGGACCGGCACGCCGTCGAGCGTCGCAGTGGCGGACGCTCGCCGCTCCCAGCCCTGCGTGTAGCCGCGGTAGCGCGTCGTCCGGTCACCGAACGTCTCGCGCTGGTCGATGCGCTGCAGCTCGCCATCGGCCTGCCAGTGCGCGGCGACGTCGATGACGGTGCCCTCGAGCGCGGCGCACACCGCGTCGTCGGGCGACCAGCAGACCGACATCGGCACCGCCGCCGTGGCCGTCGCCGTACGCAGCCGCGGCTGGATCGTGACGGTCGCGTCCGTCGTACCGCCGAACAGCTCGAGGACCGGTCGTGTGGTGAGTCCGCCGAACTCCGGGTCCTCGACGACCTCGTAGACGAACTGGCGCAGCACGACGCGGTCGGAGGAGGTCCGCTCCGAGAAGCCCTCAGCGGTGTTGCGCTCACGAAGCGCACTGTCGGAGGTGATGAGCACCGTGTCGGTGCAGATATCTCCGACGGCCGGCGCCGGGCACGTCGTCCACGCGGCCTCGGCGAGTCGGCCGGCGAAGTCGAACGACACCACGGTCGCGCCCGCATTGGCGGGCGCCGCCAGCGGTACGACGGTCGCGGCGGCAGTCAGACAGACAGCGATGAATCGGCGCATCAGACACACTCCAGCGGTCGCGACGGCGTGGCGCTATGCCTGGGACGACGCAGGGAGTGCGCCAGGGGTTGCATGTGCATCACGATGTGGGCCGAACAGCCCCGGAAGTCGCCCGATCGCGAGCCGGTGAAGACCCCTGGAACGGACATCCGGACCCGTTGACCGACATTCCAGACGGGTCTACGGTCGCACGATCTGTACGGGGGTCCGCCGGGACGCGGTGCGGGGGTGGCGCAGGGAAGCGCCGGTTCGGAGGCGACATGACAGCTGCAACCACCGCCGACCTCACGCGGCACAGCCCGGCTTAGGTCAGCGGCGTGCAACGACCGACCGCCGACGCCGCCTTCTCCCCCGTGCAGGGCGTCGAGTCGCTGGTCGGCGAGATCCTGCTGCGCGACGCGACGGCCGAGCTCGATCCGCGGACCAGGAAGATCGTCCAGACGCACCTCGCCGGCGTGCTGCCGGGCCGACTGGTCCGGCCCGGCGAGGCGATCGAGGACCGGGTCGTGCGCGGCGATGACGCGATCCGGCTGCTGCGGTCGGCGATCGTCACCGCGGCCGGGCTCGACCCGGAGACCACGCGCGATCCTCCACCTCCGCTGCTCTGGGACGACGCCGGCAACCGGCTGATCGTCCGCATCGCGGGCGTGCTGGCCCGCTTCGGCGACGGCCTGATCGAGCTGGTGATCCCGGTCTTCTGCGAGGAGACCGGCGAGGCCGAGGTGACGGTGGCCTTCATCACCGAGTCACCTGAGCAGCCCACGGGTGGCATGTGCATCGCGGAGGACCGGCCGCGCGGTCCAGCGGTCGTCGTCGACACGTGGCACGAGCCGCTGATCGCGCTGGCGTGGCACACGGTGCTGGTTGCTACGGGCGCGCTGAGCGGTGCGATCGGTGCCGACGTCGCGGGCCAGCCGCTCATCGCCCGGTCGCTGTCGGTGTCACGCGAAGGGATCACGGTCCGGCCGATGGCGCGCCACGCGTTCGTGCAGGCCACGCGCCGATGAGCCTGCCGACCCTCGACCCGGAGATCGCCGACCTCGGCCTGGCGATCGGGCTGCTCAACCGGAGCAGCGGCGGCGGCGTGGAGCTCGACAGCGACTGGTTCAGCGACCCGGGACCGAGGATCACCGGTGCCCTCGCCGACAGCGGCCGTCGTACGGCGCTCGTCCGGTTCGTCGAGAGCGTCCTCGGTGACGGCGAGCACGTCGAGCGCGACGGCGTCGTCTACCTGCGGCTGTTCAACCTTCGCGAGCTCGTCAATGACAACGCGCTGCCCGACCTGACGGTGCAGGCGTCGCTCGACGCGCGGCCGGCCGACTACGTGGAGGTCGGGCTCGCGGTCTCGCTGCGGGTCGAGGCGCCGGCCGTAGTGACGGAGCTGGCCGTCCCGCTCTACCGGGCGAAGAAGGCCGGGCGGACGGTGGCGCAGGAGTTCGCGCTGCTCGACGGCGGCGTGGTGCGGGTGTCGACCGACCTCACCCTGTCGACCGCCCAGGTCGCGGTCGGCGACTTCGGGCTCGCCGGTGTCGCGGTCTCGCTGGCGACGCCGCTGGACGGGTCGGCGGCGCCGTCGTTCCGGCTGGTGCTCAAGGACCTGCACCTGCCCGGCGCGGCGACCTCCGACGACATCGACGTCGGCGGGCCGGGCGTCCCGATCGAGGACTCGCTGCTCTCGCTGGTGCTCGGCCTGGTGCGGCAGAGCGCCGCGGCGTTGACCGGCCCGGCTGCGGCCCAGGTCGGCGCCGTGCTCGACCTGCTTGGGCTCGGTGACGCCGCGACGATCCCGCCGTTGCCCGTAGCCGACGTCCTCGAGCGCGGCGCGGACGCCGTGCGCGACTGGTTCACCGACCTGGTCAGCACGCCGGCCGCGCTGACCGCCTGGCTCACCTCGCTGGCGGAGCTCTTCCCCGGCAGCAGCGTCGCGGGCGGTGACGTCAGCGTGCCGATCAGCGGCGGCCCGGTCAGCGTGCAGGTCGGGTTCCGCTCGGCGACCGGCTCCGGCGGGCATCCGCAGGTGACACCGCGGATCGGGGTGCAGTTCACGACCGACGTCGCGGGCGGCGTGCGACTCGGCGGCCGGGTCGCCGTCGACCTGTTCACGATCGACGTCGGGACCGGCACGCTGACGCCGCTGCCGTACGCCGACGTCGCGGTCACCGCGCGCGGCAGCGGCAGCGGCGACGCCGGCAAGCTGCTCAACACCGGTCCGGTGGACATCGGCGAGCTCAGGGTCGGCCTGTCGATCCGTGACGGTGCTCCCCGCGCGCTGCTCGAGCTGCACGACGTCGATGTCGACGGCAGCCATCAGGACGTGCTCGACCTGTCGAGCCCGCAGGCGGTCGGCGCGGCGGCCGGTCAGCTGGCCGGCAACCTGCTGCGCACCGCCCTCGACGGCCTCGGCGACGCGGGCGACCATCTCAAGGCGCTGCTCGGTCTGACCGCGCCGGCCGGCGGCACGGAGATCGACGGCGCGGCGCTGCTCGCTGACCCGCTCGCAGCACTCGCCGCCTGGTGGCGGGACCTGACGGCACCGCCGGCGACGGGAGCGGTAGAGGTGCTCGGCCACCTGCGCAGCCTGCTCTCCGGCGATGCCCAGGTCACGCAGCTGGTCACCGGGTCGG
>DASQMY010000050.1:0-3877 GCA_035645255.1 Mycobacteriales bacterium | reverse complement strand
AGTCGCTTCAGTCTTGGCCCCACGTGGTCGAGTGTGGCCGCGATCGCCCGTGTCGTGTCATCCACAGCTGCTCACCGAATCCCAGAAACAGCAACATCTGTTGTCGGAGCCTCGCGTGCTGGGCCAGCCTAGAGCCATGAGCGGTTACGACGTAGTGGTGATCGGCGGTGGCGCGGCCGGGCTGTCGGCGGCGCTGGTGTTGTCACGGGCCCGCCGGAGGGTCCTGGTGGTCGACTCCGGTACTCCGCGCAACGCCCCCGCGGCGCACATGCACGGCTTCTTGTCGCGGGATGGCATGCCGCCCGGCGAGCTGCTGGCTGCCGGACGGGGCGAGGTCAAGGGGTACGGCGGCGAGGTGGTAAGCGCCGCCGTAACGGATGTCGCCGTAAACAGCGGCTCCGGGTTCTCTGTTCTGCTCTCGCAGGACCAGCGGGTGACCGCGCGACGCCTTCTTGTTGCGACCGGCCTGCGCGACGAGCTGCCGGACATTCCGGGTCTTGGGGAGCGGTGGGCCCGCGATGTGCTGCACTGCCCGTACTGCCACGGCTACGAAGTTCGCGACCAGCAGCTCGGGGTGCTGGGCGGTTCGCCGGAAGCAGTCCGCTACGCCCAGATCGTCCGGCAATGGTCGGACGACGTCGTGTACTTCGTGCCGAGCGGCGCGGTGTCCGCGGCGGAGCGCCTGCAGCTGGTGGCCCGCGCCATCGGGATCGTCGAAGGCACCGTCAAGCGGATCCTGGTCGAGCACGACCACCTGTGCGGTGTCGAGATGGCCGACGGCCGCATGATCCCGCGCCGAGCAGTTTTCGTGCCCCCGCGATTCTTGCCGAGCAATGACCTGCTCGTCCGCCTCGGCTGTGACATCGACGAGAAGGGCTGGGCGGTCTCGGACGGCACCGGCAGGACGACCGTTCCCGGCGTCTGGATAGCCGGCAACGTCGGCAACCCGCGAGCCCAGGTCATCACCGCCGCCGGTGAAGGATCCGCAGCCGCCATCGCGATCAACGCCGACCTGGTCGACGAAGACGTCCGCATGGCGGTCGACGCGCTAGGACCGGGTCAAGCGCACTGACGGCCGCGCTCTGCTCCCCCCGGCTCACTACAGCATTCAAGGAGACGCAATGCCCAGCTCGTCCGACACCTCGCGGCCAGCGACGGCCGGCCCACCGACCAAGCACCAGCTGGCCTTGATGATCTGGCTCGCCGTCTTCCCGACACTCACGATCATCAACCTGACGGCCGGCGACTGGCTGAGCACCCTCCCTCCGGTCGGGCGCACGTTCGTCCTTGCCACTGTTGCGGTGCCCGTCGTCATCTACGGGATCATGCCGCAGCTGCACCGGGTGCGCGTCCGAGTCTTGCGCCGAGCCTCACGCTGAGAAGAGCTAGCGGTGCGCGTCACCGAGCCGCGAGGCTGCGCAGGCCCGAATGACGATCGCGCGTGTTTTGCCTGCCGCGGCTGAACGTCGTTGCTACCGTGCCGAGATGCCGGTTGTGGGCGCCAAGGTGCAGGTGCCCTCGCCGCGTCGACAGCTGGTACCTCGGCCGCGGTTGGTCGACCGACTTCGGCCAGTGCCGGGCGCTATGCCCCGACTCGTGCTCATCGCCGCGCCAGCCGGCTTCGGCAAGACGACCGTCATGACGCAATGGCTGGCGAGTCAGCCGGCTGGACACGCGCCGATGGTGGCCTGGCTCTCCCTCGACTCGACCGATGCGGACCTGCGCGAGTTCCTCACTCACCTGCTGGCGGCTCTCCAGGCCGCCAGCCGAGATGTTGGCTCCGACGCGAGGGCCATGCTGGAGAACGACCGCGGCCTCCCGGTCGACGACATCCTGGTCAGCCTCATCAACGACCTCGAGCTGCTGCCCGGCCCGACAGTGATCGCCCTGGACGACTACCATGTCGCAGACCATCCGGCGGTGCACGAGGCGATGATCTTCCTGCTCGACCACCTGCCGCCGCAGATCACCGTCGCCATGACTACGCGCGCGGACCCGCCACTACCGCTCGCTCGACTGCGCACCCGCGGCGAGCTGCTCGAGATCCGCGCGGCGGACCTGCGATTCACGTCCGAGGAAGCTGAAGCGTTCCTCAACGACGTGATGGGCCTGGACCTCCAGCCCGAGCACGTTGTCGCGCTCGAGAGCCGCACCGAGGGCTGGGCCGCAGGTCTGCAGCTCGCCGCGCTCTCAGCTCGGAGCCACCTGAGCGGAAGTGTCGGTGAGTTCGTCGACGCGTTCGCCGGCAGCCACCGGTTCGTCCTCGACTACCTCGTCGAGGAGGTGCTCGAGGGTCAGCCGGAGCACGTGCGCACTTTCCTGCTGGATACGTCGGTCCTGGACGAGCTGACGGGACCGCTCTGCGATGCGCTCACCGGGCGGCGTGACGGGCAGGAGCTGCTCGAGACGCTCGACCGCGCGAACCTGTTCGTCGTCCCGCTCGACGACGAACGGCGGTGGTATCGCTACCACCACCTGTTCGCGGACGCGCTACGTGCTCGGCTCGCTGCCCGCGATGATGCCCAGGTCGGTGGGCTGCACGCCGCGGCCAGCCGCTGGCTCGCCGAGAACGGACTGCTGAGCGATGCCGTTCGGCACGCGATCGCGAGCGGCGACCACGAACACGCGGCAGACCTCGTCGAGCTCGCGCTGGCCGAGCTGCGTCGACGACGACAGGACCGCACGATCCGAGGTTGGGTGGCAGCTCTGCCCGACGACGTCGTACGCCGCCGACCGCTGCTCGCCACCGCCAAGGGGTGGAGCCGGCTCACCGACGGCAACTTCGACGAGGTGGAAGCGTGGCTCGACGCCGCCGAGGCGGGTCTCAACGCCGCGCCGCCACCGCCGATCCACACGGCGGGGTCGCTGACCCCGGCGGCCAGGGACCGGGAGGACGACATTCGCTCTCTCCCGGCCATGATCGCGGTGTACCGCGCTGCGGTCGCCCAGGCCCGCGGCGACGTCGAAGGAACGGTCGGGCACGCCCGCCGGGCACTCGCGCTGGCCGGGCCGTCGGATCACTTCGCGCGCGGTGCCGCCGCCGGCTTTGCCGGCCTGGCGGCGTGGGCCGCCGGCGACCTCGGCGTCGCGGTGTACACGTTCACCGACGCGGTCGCCAGCCTGCACGCGGCCGGCATGGTCGCGGACGAGCTGGGCGCGACCGTCGTCCTCGCGAACATGTGGCTGGCGCGCGGACGTCCCGTCGAGGCGCGTCGGCACTACGAGCGGGCGCTCACTGCGGCGGAGAGCCATCCCGGCCCCGTCCTGTCCACCACCGGCGACCTGCACGTCGGTCTGGCGGATGTCCTCCGCGAGCAGGGCAACGTCCATGCTGCCGCGGAGCACCTTGAGGTCGCTCGGAGGCTCGGCGACCGGGCGTCGCTGCCGGAGAACCGGCACCGCTGGTTCACCGCGACGGCCGCACTACTGCACGCACAGGGCGACCTCGACGGCGCAGTGGCGATGCTGGACCGGGCCGAGCCACTCTTTCTGCCCGGCTACTTCCCCGACGTCCGACCGATCGCCGCGTCGAGGGCACGGATACGGATCCTCCAGGGTCGCCTGGATGACGCGCGCTTGTGGGCGCGCGAGCGCGGGCTCGCTCCGACGGACCCGCCGACCTACCTGGCCGAGTACGACCAGCTGACTCTCGCCCGGCTGCTCATCGCCGACGGTCAGGCGAGCGCGGCGCTCGCGCTGCTGGACCGCGTGTACGACGCCGCGCGGGCGGCCACCCGCAACGGCAGCCTGGTCGAGGCCGGCGTGGTGCGCGCACTCGCCCATCGAGCGAACGGCGACGCGGACTCGGCGGTGGCTGAGCTCGCTGCCACCGTTACGGCCGGGGTGCCGGCCGGCTACTGCCGGCTGTTCCTCGACG
>DASQMY010000049.1:0-1630 GCA_035645255.1 Mycobacteriales bacterium | reverse complement strand
CCGGCCGCGGCGGGCGGGCCGTGGTGCTCGCCCACCTCGGCCGGCCCAAGGGCGCGCCCGACCCCAAGTACTCGCTGCAGCCGGTCGCCGACCGGCTGGGCGAGCTGCTCGGCAGGCCGGTGCGCTTCGCGTCCGACGTGGTCGGCGAGTCGGCACAGCAGACCGTCGCCGCGCTGCAGGACGGCGAGGTCGGCCAGCCGGCTCGAGTAGCCCCACTCGTTGTCGTACCAGCCGACCACCTTGACCAGGTTGCCGTTGGTCATGGTGAGCGACGCGTCGAAGATGCAGGAGTGCGGGTCGCCGACGATGTCGGAGCTGACGATCTGGTCCTCGGTGTAGCGCAGGATGCCCTGCAGCCGCCCGCTGCTGGCGGCCTTCTGGTACGCCGCCTTGACCTCGTCGGCGGTCGTCTCCCGCTCGACCTCGACGACGAGGTCGGTGACGGAGCCGTCCGGGACCGGGACGCGCATCGCGAAGCCGTCGAGCTTGCCCTTGAGGGCGGGGATGGCGAGCGACACGGCCTTCGCCGCACCGGTCGTGGTCGGGATGATGTTCTGCGCGGCGGCACGCGCCCGGCGCAGGTCGTCGTGCGGGAAGTCGAGGATGACCTGGTCGTTGGTGTAGGCGTGGATCGTCGTCATGAAGCCCTTGACGATGCCGAAGTTCTCGAGCAGCACCCCCGCCAGCGGCGCGACGCAGTTGGTGGTGCAGGACGCGTTGCTGATCACGTGGTGGTTGGCGGCGTCGTACTTGTCGTCGTTGACGCCCATCACGATGGTGACGTCCTCGCCCTTGGCGGGCGCCGAGATGATGACCTTCTTCGCGCCGCCGGCGAGGTGCTTGGCCGCGTCGTCGCGCTTGGTGAAGCGGCCGGTCGACTCGATGACTACGTCGACGCCGAGGTCGCCCCACGGCAGCGCAGCCGGGTCGCGCTCGGAGAGCACCTTGATCTGCTCGTCGCCGACGTTGATGACGCCCTCGCCGGCGCTGATCTCGTGCTGCAGGGTGCCGAGGACGGTGTCGTACTTCAGCAGGTGCGCCAGCGTCTTGGTGTCGGTCAGGTCGTTGACCGCCACGATCTCCACCTGGCCGTCGGACTGCTTCTCGAGCGCCCGCCAGAAGTTACGACCGATCCGGCCGAAGCCGTTGACACCAACACGCACAGCCACTGGGGACTCCGTCTGCTCGTCGCTCGTCCTGCTGATCCGCCTCTACCGGAAAGAGACGAACCGGTTGCGCCGCACGCCGTTCGCGGCCGCTGAACCGGTTCCAGAGTCTACCTAGGCGTCACGGCGAACCGCGACCGTGCGCGCTGTGATCCTCGCCTCGCCGGACTGGCGAACGCCGTAGGCCCAGCCCATCACGCAGCGGATGATCAACCTGGCACGATCAGGTCGAAAAACCGTGCTCAGGTGATCATGGAATCGTGCCAGGTTGATCAACTCGGTGAACGACGCGCGGGGCGGTTGGCGGCGAAAGCGCCGCTGCTGCCGCGCTACTCGTCGGCGAGGACGCTCGGGTCGACGAGCGCGTCGAGCGTCGTACCGTCGGCGGCTGCCCGCTTGTCGGCGAGGGCGAGCAGCCGGCGGATGCGGCCGGCGACGGCGTCCTTGGTCAACGGCGGGTCGGC